>JAQVHJ010000118.1 GCA_028696285.1 bacterium | reverse complement strand
GATGTAAGCAATTTAATGAAAACTTCTCTTCTCGTAATTTCAAATCCTTCCGGGGCAAAAATATATCAGGACAATAAATCAATCAATAAAGTTACTCCGATTGAGATTTCTCCATTTACCCCGGGAACATATAAATTTAAAATTGAAAAAACCGGCTATATCTCCAAGGAAGTAAGCTTCGAGGTTAAACCGAATATTAAAAATGAATTGAAGGTTACTTTACAGAAGCTTCAAACTGAGCCGAAACCTGAGCCGAAACCTGAACCGGAACCCGAACCGGAGCCTGAACCTTTACCCATGCCCCCGGAACCGATTCCACTGCCACCGGTGGCAAAAGAAGCATTCCTTACTATTCAGGTCTCTCCTTGGGCAAAAATTTATATTGACGGGAAATATATTGATACTACCCCTATTCCCAAACCAATTAAAGTTACCTCGGGTTCACATACTGTTAAAGCCGAAAATCCTCAATTCCCTGTTTGGGAAGAAACAATCAATTTCTCTGCAGGACAAACAATAGAAAAGAGCATTACATTAAAGAAGGAAACGCCTCCTGAACCTGTTCCGTCAACAGGAAAAGGCTTCTTAAAAATTTCTGTTAAACCCTGGGCTAAGTTATATATTGATGATAAATATTTCGATACTACTCCTATTGCTACACCTATACCCTTGTCCCCGGGATCACATAAGATTAAACTTGAAAATCCGCAATGTCAGGTGTACGAAGAAACAATTGAAATTACCGGCGGAGAAACATTGGAAAAATCTATCCAGCTGGTTTATAAATAATTCTTTGATGTGCTCTTGATTTTTTTGCTATTTTATGTTAGAATTTAATATATGTTAATAAAAATCCAAGGAGGAAAGAATGAAGAGATTATTCTCTATCGTGGTTTGTTTAGCAATTATCTCACTTGTAGCTTTTGGCGCATCTGATTTTGAGAAGGCTCTGGAAAATGCTAAGAATTACTATAATCAGGGGGAATTCAATAAGGCAATTGAAGAATTGCAGAAAGCAATGAGCTCTTTGGAAAAACAAAAAGATGAAGACATGATCGAGGCTTATAAATATCTCGGATTCTCCTATGTCGCTTTTGGTGAAAAAGAAAAAGCAAAAGCAGAATTTAAAAAAGTAATCAAACTGGACCCGCAGCTCCAATTAGATCCTTCATTCGTCTCGCCAAAAATCATTGCTGTATTTGAAGAAGCGCGCGCAGAATTGCAGGCAGAAGGATTTGATTTTTCAAAGAAACCTGTCTATATTAATCCGCAGCCTGAACCGCCAAAACCCCAAGGACAATGGACAAGAGGCGGAGCTTTTGCAAGGTCTCTATTTGTCCCCGGGCTTGGCCAGATCTATAAGGGACAGAAGGTCAAGGGATACGTGATTCTCGGAGCGGAAACATTATTCCTCCTGGCAACTCTCAATGCAATGGGCGAATACAATGATGCAAAATCAGCATATGAAGATGCTAAATACGGAGAAGATTTTGAAGCACTTTATAGCGATTATGAATCTGCATCCGGAAAAGCAAACGGAATGGCGGCAGTTCTCGGGATACTTTGGACTTATAATATAATTGACGCGTCATTCTTCGGGCAATCTAATACAACACTTTACCCAAGCATGAACTATGGTTCCCCGGGTTTAAAACTGCAGATTAAGTTTTAATCAATTTTGAATTAAATTGAATAAGGGAACATATCATGATAAAAAAAATAATAACTTTTTCACTAATAGCATTAATATCTATCCTCCTTATTTTAATCACCGGCTGCTTTCAGGTCAACAGGAATAATATTTTTGACCCTGATTCAGATGAATACGATCCGAATGCTGTAAAGGTCACTGTGAAGGGAAAAATCTTCAGGGGCTGGTCTAATATTACCATGGAAAATGTCCGGGTAGAAATCGGTGACCAGGTTGATTATTCAGATGAAGACGGATATTATGAGGTAACACTATCACCCGGAACATATACTTTAAGAGCATCAAAAACAGGCTGGAGAACAGAGACTTACAATATCACTGTAGAGGTAAAGAAGAAGGAAGAATATTCACAGAGAGAAGATATCTCCATGTTCATTTGGTATGAATATTGGGATTATTCAGTCCCCTCAACACCTCCTTCTCCTTGGGATTATAATGTACAACATTCTACATCAGGATGGTCTCAGGCAAGAATATGGGACGACGCTTCATCAAATCACTTCCTTCAATTATCTGTTGATGATTACTCCGATGGAATGGCTTATGCATCAACTTGGCTTAACCAGGTCCCCACCCCTAGCGCGGATCCGGTTTATGTGATTTCTGTCGCAGTCGTTTTCTTCCCCGGAAGACAGATGTTTACAGATATTGGGTTTTCTCTGCATGACTATAATAATGCAACACAATTTTTCGGTGTTTATTGGGGTAAAACTTCCGAAGGTAAGCTTTATTATTTCTCGGACGGTTTAGCCGGAGATGTTGAAATATTCAGTACGTTTACTTATGTTGATCAGCTGCTTTATTTCGAGTTTTATCTCCATCCGCAGAACACTCAGTTTATGGACATGTTTATTTACACAGAAAATGGCTCACTGATTTTCAGTGAGATGAATATTTATGTTGGTACGAATGTATCAACAATGGACGGCATCGATTTTGAAATTCATCCGAGAGATTGGATGTGGGCAACTCCGCAGGGCGGGGTTTTTGCTGTTTATAGCGTTGAATTCTTTTAAGTCCGGAGAATTCTTTTACGAAGGAGCGGTAATATGAAAAAAATACATGGAATTATAATCTTAATCCTGGTCTCAGGAATTCTCCTGTTTTCCGGATGCTTTAAGGTTGAACGGAATAATATCTTCGATCCCGATTCAAGCGACTTTGACCCTTCTGCTATTAAGGTAAAAGTTTACGGGAAAGTATTCCGGGGCTGGTCAAACCAGACTCTTGATGGAGTGCGTGTAGAGATAGGTGGGCAAGTAAGCTATACTGATGAGCATGGCAACTATGAAGTTTACTTAAATCCCGGAAGATACTCTCTTACTGCACAGAAGGACGGATGGATTAATGAACATTATAATATTGATGTTAAAGCAAAAGTAAATGAAGTAACTCAAAGAGAAGATATCTCAATGTTCATATGGTATGAATATTGGGATTATCCTATATCTTCAACCCCTCCCATGCCATGGCAGTACCAGAACTGGCACTCGACCAGCTTAGCTTATGCATATTCTGCAGTGGGATCTGAACCCGATGGAACTCATACAATGGAATTGATTGTTTATGATCCTAATGACGGAAGTGCGTATTCTTCGGTGTGGCTTGACCAGGTAACTACACCTGCAGCAGATAATGTATATAATATCACTCTCGGTGTGGTCTTCAGGTCAGGAACAAAGGCCATGTACACCGATACCGGTTTCGAGTTATCTGATTTTTTTAATACCGGTGCTTTCTTCAGCATGTATTGGGGAGACGGACCTCAAAATGCTCTCTGGTTTATAACTCCCGGATATGGTTCAAAAATATATCTCGAGAATCCGTTTACTTATTATGATACTTTGTTATATTTCGATTTTTCCCTGAATAAAAGTAATGGACAGTATATGGACATGCATGTATATGACCAGTACGGCGCTTTAATCTATGAATACCTTGGAATTTATCTTGGGCCTTTACAGGTGAAAACCATGGACGGAATCAGATTTAATGTAAGACCTCATGACTGGAATTGGCATATCCCACAGGATGGGTCTTTTGCAATATACAGCGTAGAGTTTTATTAAAAATAAAAAAAAATTGGAGCAAAGTTTATGAAAAATTTCCGCTTACTGTTCCTGATAATCTTGGTTTTAGGAATAATATTATCATCCGGATGTTTTAAGGTCGAACGAAATAATCCATATGACCCGGACTCTGACCTGCCGGAAGATCAAAAGCTCACAAAATATACTGTTAAGGGGCATGTTTACAGGGGTTGGACTGATGCTACAATTTCAGATGTACAAGTCTCTCTGGGAGATAAAAATACTACTACCGATTCCCGGGGCTATTTCCAGTTCGAGAATATTGAACCAGGAACATACCAGCTCAGAGCCCAAAAAGATGGTTGGGAACTTGAAAGTTACAAGGTTCAAGTCGGCTCCTCAAAAAACGAGTTAACACAAACTGAAGATATTTCAATGTTTATTTGGCATGAATATTGGGTATATTCATTGAATTCTCCTCCGCCTAATCCGCCTTGGAGATATTATATTATGAGTTCTTCTCCTTATGAAACAACAAGAAGTACAAATATCTATTATGTTGATAAATATGATTCAAATTGCTGTAACATGTTATTCACTGACAACATTGATAATTGGGGTAATTCAAGCCTTCAAACAGGAGCAATACCAACTATCGCAAATATCCGGTATGTTTCTATCGGTTTGGAATTTCATAATATAACCAGTCAAACAGAACTTGGATTCAGCATTGAAGATTGGAACATGGCCATTTCGGTTTGCAGGATTTCTCTTGAAGGTCAAATGAATAGCTTGTATATTGAAACCGGAACTTCAATGGGAAGTTCACAACTCCTTGTAAACGGAATTCAATCCGATCATCTTTATTATATTGATATAATGTTTGATGATAGACCTTATGCAGGACATGTCGCTGTGACAGACGGTGAAAGCGGGAACCAATTAACTAATCAGCACTTTACTTTCAGTACAATGGAGATTAAAACATTAAGTGCCTTAACATTTTTTATTGAACCAATAAACTGGATGGCTGCAGCTCCGCCAATAAGTGGAGGCTTCTCCATATATTCAATTGAATGGTTCTAACGACAATTTTTAACAAGGGGGGGAGTATGAATAAATTTATAAAATTTTTCATGGTACTTGGGATTTTCGCTATTATCTTTTCCGCCGGGTGTTTCAAGGCTGATCGGAATAATATCTTTGATCCGGATGGTGATAATTTCGATCCGAGTATTCTTAATTATACAATCAAAGGCAATGTATATCGCGGGCATTTAGATATTCCCATTCAAGGGGCTCTTGTGTCTATACTAAATGAAGATAAAAATGTCTATACTGATTCCGACGGTTATTTCGAATTTAAAGACATTCCTCCGGGTGAATATAACATCAGAATTTCAAAGGAAGGATGGAGAGCTGAATATGATACTGTTAAAATCTCAGCCTTGAAACAGGCTAATGAAATCAGAAGAGATTATAACCTATTCATATTTCGGGAAGACTTCGATCAATACACTGTCGGTAGTTTCCCTGATACACCAAGATGGGCGGAAGATCATATTATTAATGCATCAACTGTGTGGTTCAACGAAGTACGTAATATTAACAGCGATCAAATTCTATTTATGGAGCTAACCGAAACAACAGAAATCGATAAGCGTATTCAATCTGACCTCTTTACTAACCCTGCTTGGGATAATATTCAAAATGTTTTGATCGGAATTAATTTTTACTCTTTCGATACTTACGGAAGAGGTATCTTTCAATTATGGGATTTATATGATAACATACGCTTCCAAATTACTGCCGATGCAAATCATGAATTGAATTATAATGATTCATCCGGAACTCATTTAATTACAAACACTTTCCAGTTCGGGAATTTACTCTTCTTCTTAATAACCATTAATCCCACAGATAAAAGCATCGGAACGCTCGACATCTTTAATTCAAATTGGAATTCTGTTCTACCAAACCCAATCAATCTCAATTTCGGAACAAACCTCGACGATATAGGGAAAACAACATTCATAATAACAAATTACTCCGCCGTTACCATGTATTACGGCCAAATGCATATAATATTAATCGATTATTTCTAATGGTGCCTGGGTCCACAAGTAAACACCTACTAAAACAGTAGGATTTAATTTTTCGGGGTTTTTTGCTATAAATCTTCTAATTCAAATAAAATCATACGTAAAACAGACTGAAAACTCTCATTTATTTTTAGTTTTTCTTTAGATCTATAAAAACTCATAGAAACTCCTTGTTTAGTCATATTTAGAAAATTTGCAATGTCAATTATTGAGAATCCTGAATATTCTCTCGCAATAAAAATAAAGAGATTTCTACATAAATAAACATCTTCATTATTTTTTCTTGTTCTAATATCCGCTGAATCTGTTTCAAGCTCTTTACAAATAATTTCTAAAATTCTTTCTTTAGAGACTCTTATTTTTACGTAATCCCTCCGTCTTATCTCCTGATTTTTTAATATCTTATTGACAAACTTTGATTTACCGATTATTGGAAACTTTTCATATTCAGAAACATCAAATTCATCCGGTACCCCCATAGCAATTTGAATAATCTTTTTATATTTATGAATTGCTTTTTCCCTATTCTCATTTATCATTGTTAAGCCTTCTTTTTCATTGAATAATGGGATAGGTTTTATTCCTGCATAATAATTATGACTTGACCATTTATAATTTTCCAGAACATCTACAATCCCTGCATTATACGGGTTTAAATGAATATATTGTAAAAGTTTTAAAAAGTAATGTTCTTTTTGAACCAGAATTGATTTGTACCTGCTCTGAAAAACATGACCCACACATTTATATTTATAATTAAAGTATTGAGCATATTTTGTAATAAGACTATGCATCACCTCCGAGATTAATGCTTCGTGAGTTTCTAATAAAAGATGAAAGTGGTTTGGCATTAATGCATAAGCATAAAGTTTAAATGGATGCTTTTCTTGCGTAAGTTTTAAGAAATCTAAAAATTTAAGGTAATCTTTATCATAGATAAAAATATTCTTTTTATTATTTCCTCTTGAAAAAGAGTGATAAAACGCACCTTTGAACTTTATGACCTTTTTTCTACTCATTTTCACACCTCCGGTTTAACATTTTAAATAAAAACTTAACTTTTTTTAGCTTTTCCAAGGCTAATGTTTTAAAATGCCTTCCTTTGGTGTGGACTTGTGGACCCAGGCACCAAGCTATTCACGGATTAAAATCCGTTCGATCTTTCCTTCTAATATTTGCTTCATTTCTTTGAGAAATGAAGATGTGTATGGCTGGATTTGGTTGAATTGGGGTGAATATGTTATTTTATTCTTAAATTGCTGTATTGCGATTGTTTTTGCGGGTGATAATAAGTTGGCAATTGCATTGATATCGT
>JAQVHJ010000117.1 GCA_028696285.1 bacterium | reverse complement strand
GAAGGATTTGAAAACGATGATTCGATAGAAAGGTTCTTTTATATCTTATTAAAATTTGAGGTGATTAAGAAGGAGGGGCTGTATTAGTGAGTAATTTTTACTTTTACAGAAAATACTTGACATTATCGATTCTTAAAAGTTCTTGACTTTTTTTGTTATATTATGTTATAATAATAAAATATAGAAAAAAGAACGAGAAAAGAATGGGATTAATAGTACAAAAGTTTGGCGGAACATCCGTAGGAAGTATAGAAAATATACTGAAGGTAGCAGAACGGGTAGCAGAAAAGAAGCGGAATGGTAACGAGATGGTAATAGTTATATCAGCGATGGGAGATTCCACGGATAATTTGATTAATTATGCTTATAAATTTACGAATAATCCTGTCTCTCGAGAGTTGGACGTACTCATTTCGACCGGAGAACAGCAGTCGGGAGCTTTGCTATCAATAGTATTAAATTCAATGGGACTGGAGACTGTTTCAATGACGGGTCATCAGATAGGAATTATTACAGATGCCAATTTTAAGAATGCAAAGATATTGAAGATAAACGAGGTAAAGATCCGTGATGAACTGAACAAGGGTAAGATAGTAGTAGTTGCCGGATTTCAGGGAGTAAATTTATTTGAAGAGATAACGACCTTAGGCCGTGGGGGTTCTGATACGACTGCGGTTGCTTTAGCTGCGGTTTTGAAGGCGGATATTTGTGAGATCTATACCGATGTTGAAGGTGTTTATTCACTTGACCCGAATCTTGATGATAAGAGTCAAAAATTCAAGACTTTATCTTATGATGAACTTCTTGACCTTTCTTTTTCCGGGGCGAAGGTAATGCATCCGCGAGCAGCAGAGTTAGCCCGGAAATTCAATATTCCTTTAGTTATCCGTTCCAGTTTTTCTGAAGATGATGGAACGATAATAGTAAAAAACATAGAGGGTTTGGACAGAGAGAAGGTTTATGCGATCACGTTGCATAAGGATGAAGTACGTTTAATCTTTAATAATTTCAAGGTTCCCGGAACCTTTAATGATTTTCTTAATGAACTAAGGAAACATGGTGTAGCGCCTGATACAATTTCATATGAGGTTTTAAATGAAGTTCCGCATGTTACAATGATTATAACAAGGCATCATTTAGAATTATTGAAGAAAAAGCTGGCCAAAAAGGAATTGAATTTTGAATACAATGATTTTTCAGAAGAGGATAATATAACAACAATTACCATACATGGTATTGGTCTTACAATTGAAACAGAGATATTTAATGAGATACTATCTGTTTTAAGCGAGCGGCAAGAAAAGGTTTTAGGAATCAATAAGGAATCAAGGAAATTGGAATTAGTTCTTATCTCTTCTAAACCTGACGAGTTGGTAAAAATTTTAAACAGGAAATTGAATTTGGATAATGGACTCAAGAATTGACATTAAATCACTTGAAAGTCTTCGCAAGGATGTTTTACCCGGGGATAAATTTAAAATACTTTCCAAGTTAATTCTCAGTGCGGACTCTCCGAAGAATTGTGAATTGAACTTTTCATTAGTAGGAACGAATTTAAAGAAAGAGACGCTGAAAATACCTTTAGATAAAAAGAGTCTTGAGATCAAGCCCAATAAAGAGGAGTCAGTTGCCTGGGAGATTGAGTATCCGAGTAATGAAACCCGTCGTTTTAATTTCGGAGGATATCTTCAGTGGTTTCTCCCTGATGATAAGAAGAGCGGAATAATCTTCAAGAACCTTTTTACCGCCGGAAGCGATTATAATATTTTCATTAAGGATACAAAGCCTGTCTTTGACACAAATAAAAGGGACAGTGTCTCCAAGTTTTATGTTGAGCTTGAGAACCAGGAGATTGACAAACTGAATCTTAATGTAAGGATAATCGTTAGAGATGAGAACGAAGATGAGATAATGTACTTAGAGAAAGAGGTAACCATCAACTACATTGTTAAGATTCTGTTTGATCTTGATATAACCCTGAAGCATTTAAGTAACTACCAATACAAAGTGATTTGTTTAATCAGGGAGAAGAGAATAAAAGAGACCGATTGGTTTGATATTTTCCCGGTGGTCAAGAAACCGGACTATCCTTTAAAGATCCGGCTTGAACTTCCCGGGATAACTGTAAACGAGAGGAATCTTGAAGGCTTATATCTTGAACCCGGTGAGAGATTTAACTCAGAGACTGCAGAAGAATATCTGAATCTGAAGGTTCTTCCCATGAATTCATCTGATTACATATTTAAATTTAAAGGCATTATTGTTTATGGTTTGAGATGGGAAGAGGAGCTGGCTAAGAATCCTGTACTGTTTGACGAGTTCAGGAATGAATTGTTCAGTTACCTGTTTTTTACGGATATTAGAACGAAGGATATTCTTCCGAAGGAAAAGAAGATCTGGGAAGCGAACAAGCTTCTTATGGAATATTTTATAAAGGTTTTAAAAACGAAATTTTCTTCTGAAGTTCAAAAGCTTCAGATCTTCCTTAACCGTTTAGACCGGTTGAATGAAGATGTCAAAAATATTTTAGAGAATATAGATGATATTATTTCCACGAACCTTCTTCCTCCTTCAAAATACAAGATCTTATTTGAGAAGAAAAAAGATTACTATATAAATTACCTTTCGTTGAAGAGTGATGCAGGGATACTGACAGAGAAGGAAGAGCAGAAGATTCACAGTTTAATTGATTATATGGAGAAAGAGAAGAATTACCTTAAGAATCTATATTCTGATAAATTAAAGAATTACAAGGAGTTAATGGAGAAGAGGTACCGTCAGGCTGATTATTACAACAATCTTGAGGTAATCGGAATTCCGGAGGAGATATACATCTCACCCAAAGAAAACTTTTATATAAAAGGTGAGATAATAAATAATTCAAGGAAGAACAATCTCTATTTTACAGTGAATATTGAACCTCCTACAGGGTTCAAGCTTTTATCTCCGAAGGAAAAGACGTTTCCTTTCATTGCTTATAAGTCACAGCTGGTAGAAATAAATAATTTTGAACTTCGTTTTCAAACACCAGAAGTGTTTTCTCATAAGGAAGATGAGGTATTTATGATCACATTCAACCCTAAAACATTTAAGTAAGGGACTAACATGGATTTTGAAAATATCACCAAAGAAATTATTACCAATCTTCATAATATGTCCGGAACGAAGAAAGTTCCTTTGCTTCCTTACGGGTTTCAGAGAGAGAAGCAGCGCTACGGAGTAATGTTGTCAAAGCTTAGTGAAGATAAAGGGATTGATAATAATGAATTTAAAGATTACCTGTTAACTCTGTCTTTATTTGATTTTGAAACAGAAGAAATAAATTATATGAAGATGAAAGACGGCAAAGAAAAGTTGTTCAAGATGAATACCTTAATTGCCTATCTCAAGAACTTGAATGAAATTGAGAAGCAGTTGAAGGAGAATCCTCTTGAGATGACGAAATTAGTTTTAGATACGCCGCTGGCGAATTTAGCATTTGAAGGAATCAATGACAGTTATATTGGAATAATGTCAAATGACACTGAGCCTTCTGCATCAGGAGAAGGGAAGAATAATGAGATTAAGGGAATTCTTTCCGAAGAAAAATCAGGCGGTGGAGATTCGATGGAAATTGATTCGATGCTTGATGATGTGCTTTCTGAGGGAGATGCCTTTGCGGAAACCCCGGCTCCCACTGTTACACCGTTGGAAGAGGTTTCCCCTCCCCCGTCTCCAAAAATAATTCAGCCTGAAACGACAGGGGATAAATTTGAGGAAAATCTTATTGATTCAAAACTTGATGAGATTTTTTCTGAAGAAAATTTTGGCGGCAGCTTAAGTGAAGAGACTGTTCCGAATCAGCCTGCAGAAAAGAAAATTCCGAAAAAGGAACCTGAACCTATTTCATTTGATTTTGATAAGATTGAATCGACTGAACCTGACATAGATCAGACAATTGCGTTAGAACCTTCAAAGACAAAGAAGAAAGAAGAGATTTTAGAAGGATTTGAATTCAATGATTTTGGAGAAGAAGAGAAGCCCCCTGTTTCAGCATCAACTCCGTCTGAACCTGATATTGAGCAGACAATAGCATTTGAACCGCCTAAATCAAAAAAGGAAGAAAAGATTCTTGAAGGATTTGAATTTAATGATTTAGGAGAAGAAGATAAACCGTCAGGCACTGTAGCTCCGTCTGAACCTGATATTGAACAGACGATTGCATTTGAGCCTTCAAAAACAAAGAAGGAAAGCCAGGAAAAGAAAGAACCTCCGATCCCTGTTTCTCACACTAAAGATGAGAAGGTTGAGGAAACGATTTTTTATGAGCCACCGAAGAAAGAGAAAAAGCCGGAAGTTCCTGTTGATATTAAAAAGGAAGAACCCACGATACCTATTCTTGAAGAGACATTAATGTATACGCCTGATCAAGCGAAGAATCTCCGTGATGAAGTATTAAAGTCAGTCTCTGAAAAGAAGGAACCGGAAAAAGATAACGAACCTGTTTCGGAAAACTTTGAGTTATTTACTGATAAGGATATTGAATTACAGGAAGAAGAGAAGAAAAAGCCTGTTTCAGAAGGGATTAACTTTGCAGAAATTGTTTCAGGTAATGTAGAAATCCCTGTGAATGAAGAGCCGATACAATCTGTTTCTGAAGGGACCGAACCTCTTCCGGAAAAAGATGAAGACATAGTGACCATTCCAACATTTGATTTTGACAATGAAGGAAAAAAGGAGAAGCCCAAAGATAAAGAAGATACATTTGTTCTTGAAGATTCCTCTTCAACTGAAATTTCGAAAAAGAGTGACTTGAAAAAAGAAGAACCAAAAATATCTGCGGATGAACCTCTTCCTGAATTTGAAATAGAGAAATTCGGTACTGACGAAAAGAAAGAACCTTTTAAAGAAGATGATCTTTCAGATTCTGTTACCGGGGTCACTTCTGAACCTGAAATAAAAATCACAGAGCAGAAAAAACCAAAAGAAGAGAAAAAGAAAACTACTGATTTTGAAACATCGAAGCCTTCATTTAAACCCGAAGAACCGAAAACCGAGAAACCTAAACCTGTTTTTAAACCTGATGAGATTAAGAAAGAACCTGTAAGTGAAGTAAAAAAAGAAGTTAGAAAGGAAGAACCTTCGAAAGCAAAAGCTTTGCTTAAGGAAAAAAGAGGGAAAAAGAAACCTGAATCTGAAAAGAAGACCTCAGATGGAAAATACACACCGAAAAAGAAAAAGAGATCTTTTGCTGTACCAATGTTTGTTGGAGTAGTTCTAATAATTTTACTGGTTTTGTTTTTCTTAAGGCCAAACATTGGATTTTTAAATAATTCTTTATATCCTGTTTTTGATAAAATTTACAAACCTAAACCTGCGCCTATTCCACCGCAGCCACAGCCTGAACCGCAGCCTCAGCCTGAACCACAGCCGCAGCCTGAACCACAGCCGCAGCCTGAACCGCAGCCGCAGCCTGAACCGCAGCCGCAGCCAGAACCACAGCCGCAGCCTGAACCGATAGGTGATAAGAGGTTTACAATTCAAGTTGGAACATATAAAAATGTTGATTATGCGAATGATGAGGTTAAACAATTAGAGAAAGACGGATATAAAGCTCATATAGTAGAAGCAGAATTAAAGAATCTCGGTCATGTTTTTAGAGTTAGATTAGATGATCTAATGACGAAGGAAGAAGCAGCAGCTGTTTTGAAATCTATGAAAGAGAAAGGATGGAATGATACTTATGTTTTTGAAGTACCGGAAAAATAAAAACACAGGGGAATAATCTATGAGTCCGCAAGAGTTACTGATCTTACACAAAGATATAGTTGTAATATCTTTGGAAGGGATATTGGATGACAAGAATATTGAGGAGCTTGAGAATAAGATTGACAAAGATATCTTAGCAGGGAAGAAGTGGATTATTGTTGATTGTTCAAAATTACAGAATATTCCCCGGGGAATTTTCCGTGGTTTAGTTGTAATCAACAATAAAGTAAAGAAGAACCATGGAGTTTTAATCTTTGCCAGATTTGATGAGTCTTTATTCAAGACAATTAAAACATACGATTACTCAAATGTTTTTTTAATGTGCAAGACATTTGACCAGGCGATGGATCAAATCTTTGAGACGAGAGAGCAGAAGGATGAAGACAAGATTAAATATTTAAACATGGAGATTGCCGTATCCGGGAATCTGGAGAACTTAGCAAAAATACGTCAATTTACAGAGGATGTTACGCGTAACCTTAAGTTATCCGATGACGATACCAATCTTATGATACTTGCTGTAGATGAAGCTGCTGCGAATATTATGAAATATGCCTACAAAGGAAGTAATGTAAAACACATGGTCATCCAGGCAAAATATGAATATCCGAAGTTTACTATTTTAATAGCAGATAACGGAGATGAATTTGACCCGACAGAGAAGGAACTCCCCGTAGAACTTGATCAGTATATCAGAGGCGGTCACAGCGGCGGTCTGGGTATCTATATAATTGAACAGATCATAGATAAAGTTAAACATTATTATATTCCCGGTCTCGGCAATCGCCTGATTATGGAAAAAAATATTTATTAACCGGAAGATTTATGAAAGTTTTAATAGTAGACGACGAGAAGGGGATTCGTGATTCCTACCGAATGATTCTTGAATATGAAGGGTATGAAGTAGATGAGGCCTCCTCAGGTTTTACTGCCTTAAAGAAGATTAAGACGGGGAATTATAAAATCACACTTTTAGACCTGATGCTTCCTGATATTAAGGGAATTGAAATCCTTGAAAAGATCAAATCGGAGAATATTGATACGAATACAATCGTTATTACCGGGCATGGTAATGTTAAGGATGCGGTTAATGCTATTAAGTTAGGAGCTTTTGATTTTCTTGAGAAACCGATAGAAAAGAACAAGCTCATAATACTTATCAAGAATTTAACTGATATCATTGAATTAAAAGATGAGAACCGCAGTTTAAAGACAGCGATTCAAGAAGAGATAAAGATAATAGGAGAATCTCCCGGAATAAAGGAGATACATGAAACGATAAAGAAGATTGCTCCGAGCGACTCATCTATTTTTATTCAGGGTGAAAATGGATCAGGAAAGGACCTCATTGCCCGTGCAATTCACTTCAATTCAAACCGGAAGAAGAAGAATTTTATTGAAGTTAACTGCGCAGCAATCCCGGAT
>JAQVHJ010000116.1 GCA_028696285.1 bacterium | reverse complement strand
TTGGAAGACGGGTATATCATAATGCAGAAGGCATTCAATCTTGCGGATAAGTACCAGGTTCCGGTATTTGTTCTGACAGACCAGTATTACATGGATTCGTATTATAATCTTTCCCGGAATAAAATTGAGAACTTAAAGATAGAGAAGCATATCATAAAAACGCAAGAAAGCTATAAAAGATTCAGTTTGACAAATACAGGTATTTCTCCCAGGGGAGTTCCGGGTTTTGGTTCAGGGTTAGTTTGTGTTGACAGTGATGAACATGATGAAGAAGGAAGGATCACAGAAGATCATGATCTCAGGATTAAAATGGTTGATAAACGTTTGAAGAAAATGGAGTTGATAAAGAATGAAGTTGACGGGCCTGTTCTTTTCGGCCCCGGAGATTATGATAATATCATTGTATGTTGGGGTTCTACAGTTAATTCTATCCTGGAAACCCTGGAGAAAATAAATCATTCCAGAACTTCGGTTCTTTATTTCAGACAAGTATTTCCGTTACCACGAAATATAAACAAGTACCTGGAATCTGCAAAGAAAAGAATCATTATTGAAGGTAATGCTGCATCTCAATTCGGGAGATTGATTGAGTCTGAGACAGAATGTAAATTTGACGAGAGAATACTTAAGTATAACGGGTTACAATTTTCAGTTGAAGAACTAACAGAAAAAATAACAAAGATACTTTAGGAGATTAATATGCCGGAAAATAAATTCAATGTTGAAAATATCGATATTGCCTGGTGCCCGGGTTGCGGTGATTTCTCCATTTTGAAAATATTAAAAGATGTATTTATGGAATTATCTCTTAACCCGGAAGATGTCTGCATGGTTTCTGGGATAGGCCAGGCTGCAAAAATTCCCCAGTATATCAAATGCAATTATTTCAATGGTCTTCATGGGTGCGCGCTTCCTCCGGCAACGGGAATAAAGGCGGTTAATCCGAACTTGACAGTCATTGCAGAAAGCGGTGACGGGGATATATACGGGGAAGGAGGAAATCATTTTATACATTGTATAAGACGTAATCCGGATATTGTTAATATTGTTCACGATAATATGATCTATGGCCTAACAAAAGGGCAGGCTTCCCCGACAAGCAGGTTGGGGCATAAAACTCCTGTTCAAGTCGCGGGTGTTATTCTCGAACCGTTTAATCCCATTGCATTTGCGATCGTTCTGGGGGCATCGTTTGTTGCGAGAGCTTTCGCGGGGGATCAGGAACAGACAAAAGAGATACTGAAAAAAGCGATCAAACATAAAGGCTACGCTCTGATTGATATTTTCCAGCCCTGCGTTTCATTTAATAAAATAAATACTTTTCAGTGGTTCAAGGAACATACTTATTATCTTGATGCGGATTATAATCCGGAAGATCGGAACAAGGCACTAGAAAAAGCATTTGAAGAAGAGAAATTTCCGTTGGGAATTATTTATGTCAATAAGGATAAAAAATCTTTTGAAGAAAATTTAACTGTATATAGAGAAAAACAGGATCCGCTTGTTTTTCGAGAGTTAAATCGTAAAGATAAATTAGAGCAATTACTTAATCAAAAAAAATAGGAGGAGAGTATGGCGGATTTGAAGATAATCAGCATAGGCGTACCCGCCCCGGATTTTAAGATTAAAAATCAAAATGAGAAGGAAGTGACATTATCAGAATTCAAGGGGAAGAAGGTTTTGCTTTCTTTTCACCCATTGGCCTGGACATCTGTATGCAGGGATCAAATGCTTTCACTGGAAAAGAATTATGATATATTTGAAAAGTTTAACACCGTTCCTCTTGGAATAAGTGTTGATTCTGTTCCATGTAAGAAGGCTTGGGCGGAGAGCATGGGTTTAAAGCATTTACAAATCCTTGCAGATTTCTGGCCTCACGGAACCGTTGCGAAATTATATGAAAATTTCATTGATAAATTGGGAATCTCCGGCCGTGCAAATATCCTTGTAGGAAAAGACGGGAATGTGATTTGGGCGAAAGTCTACCCGATTAAAGAGCTGCCCAATATAAATGAAGTTATCGAAGCAATTAAGAAATAGTAAAAATATTCGGAGTTACTAAAATGGATTTGGATAAAGTTATTGAATCACGAAGGTCGTTTCGTTCATTGACACCCGTGGAAGTTACTCAAGAATTACTTGAAGAGATAGGAGAGAAAGTTAAACTTGCTCCGTCATGTTACAATAATCAGCCTTGGCGCTTTGTATGTGTGTATGAAAAAAGCATTTTAAAAGAACTTCATACTACTCTTTCAAAAGGGAATTCCTGGGCGCATGATTCATCAATGATAATTGCAGTATGTACAAAGAAGGATCTTGATTGTATAGTTAAGGAGAGAGAATATTTCTCCTTTGATACAGGGCTGGCAACTGCGTTTTTATTGCTGAAGATAACAGATTTGGGTTTGGTCGCACATCCGATCGCAGGATATAATGAGAAACGGGCAAAGGAAATGTTGGGGATACCTCATGATTTTTCTCTGATCTGCATGGTTGTCGTCGGGAAACATAATGAAAATTACAGGGAAATATTTTCAGAAGAAGAAATAAATTCAGAGATGAACAGGCCTGAAAGATTGAAATTAAGTGAATTCTTTTTTCATAACAGATTTGAAAATGAGTGATATGTTTTAAATGGATTTTTTAATTTTAAATTGTCTCTTTGAGAAAAGGAGCAAAAGTGCCTGAAGTAAAGTTTATTTATCATAAAGGAAAGAAGATCCTTTATCAGAATTTAGAAGGGTTGGATGATGTAAATATAGGAATTGAAACCTTTTCAAAAACGGAAGAGCTGGTCTTGCAACAGCCTTTGAAATCGGTGCTTTTATTAACAAATGTTATCAATGCGCATTATAATACTAAAGCAGCTGCAAGAATGAAGGAATTTTCAATAAAAATTTCCCCGCATGTAATTGCAAGCGCAGCAGTGGGAGTGTCAGGGATTAAAAAGGTGATTCTGCAAACGTTAAACAGATTATCCGGGAGAAATATTAAAATATGTGATACGATAGATGAAGCCTGTGACTGGCTCGTAGATGAGTGGAATTTATTTGAAAGAATGAAAAAAGAATCTAAATAAAATAAGGAGATGGCATGGAAGGGAAAGATTTAATTTTAATTAATACATTGAGAATGCTTTCAATAGATATGGTGGAGAAAGCGAATTCGGGGCATCCGGGTTTGCCCTTGGGAGCAGCTCCGTTGATCTATACAGTATTTTCAAGACACCTTAGATTCAATCCAAAAAATCCGAATTGGTTTGATAGAGACAGGTTTATTCTCTCGGCCGGACATGGTTCAGCACTTTTATATTCTGCGCTTTTCCTTTTTGGATATGACTTAACGTTGGATGACTTAAAGAACTTCAGGCAATTAGGCGGAAAGACTCCCGGCCATCCTGAATTCGGTGTGGTTCCGGGTGTTGAAGCAACAACCGGACCCTTGGGGCAAGGATTTGCAATGGGCGTTGGGATGGCTTTGGCTGAGAGATTCATTGAAAAACAATTCAGCAATGAGATTATTAATCATTTCACCTATTCGATTGTTTCTGACGGTGATTTGATGGAAGGTATTTCATCAGAAGCCGCGTCTTTTGCCGGACACCATGGACTTGGGAAATTAATTTATTTATATGACAGTAATCAAATTACAATTGAAGGAAAAACAGAAATTACATTTACTGAAGATATTCTAAAAAAATTTCAAGCTTTCGGATGGCAAACGCTTGAGGTCAGCGATGGGAATGACATAGAAGCAATTTCAAATGCTATTGAAGAGGGAAAGAAAGAAAAAAACAAACCTACTTTAATTAAGGTTAATACTCATATCGGATACGGAAGCCCGAAACAGGATTCCGCAGATTGTCATGGCGCTCCCTTAGGTAAGGAAAATGTGAAGAAAACTAAGGAGTATTTTCAGTGGCCGGTTGATAAGGATTTTTATGTGCCGGAAGAAGTTGTTGAGTTTCAAAAATTGATTATTGAGAGAGGAAAACAATTAGAAAATGAGTGGAATGAAAAATTAGAGAAATTGAAAAAGACAGATAAGGAGAGATATATTGCATTTTTAAGGCAGATTGCAGGAGAGCTTCCTGATAAATTTCAGGACTCAATTCCGGCGTTTACAGAAGAGGCGAAAGGAATCGCGACGCGTTCAGCTTCCGGGAAAGTTTTAAATTCAATGGCAGAGATCCTTCCGAATTTAATAGGGGGTTCGGCGGATTTAGCGCCATCTAATAAGACTGATTTTAAAAATAATCCGGAAAGAAATTTAAGATTCGGGATACGAGAACATGCAATGGGGGCGATTGTGAACGGAATGGCTTTACATGGCGGATTAATACCTTTTGGCGCAACATTCTTAGTCTTTTCCGATTACTTAAGACCTGCAATAAGATTATCTGCTCTTATGAAAGTCAGGTCAATTTTTATTTTTACTCATGACAGTATTGGGGTCGGTGAAGACGGCCCCACACACCAGCCTATTGAACATGTTATGGCTTTAAGAATAATTCCTGATTTAAAGGTATTCCGCCCGGCAGATGCTAATGAGACAGGGGAAGTTTATCGGTTAGCGGTTAAGGCTGATTATCCCTCTGCAATTATTCTTTCACGACAAAATCTACCCGTTTTAACAATAGATAAATATCCGGTAACATCCGGTGTGAAAAGAGGGGGGTATGTAGTCTCTGATTGTGACGGAAGACCTGAATTAATTTTAATAGGAACCGGTTCGGAAGTCCATCTGTTGTTGGAAGTTCAGAAACAACTAAATCAAGAAGGAAGGAAAGTCCGAGTCGTTTCATTACCATGTTGGGAATTATTCCGTGAACAGGATATACAATATCAAAATTCAGTCCTCCCTCCCAATATCAAGAAAAGAATCTCTCTCGAAGCAGGTGTAACTACAGGTTGGAAGGAATGGACCGGTGAAGTAGGAATTAATTTAGGAATTAACCAATTCGGTGAATCAGGCCCCGGAGAACAAGTATTTGAAAAATTCGGGTTTACAGTTGAAAAAATTAAGGAAATAGCCATACGAATCTTATCATAAAACGTTAACAAATCGTTAAATAACCCACTATTTGCAATTTTTTTTAAAAATCAGGGACGGTTCTTTCATTTTTTACATTTTATTCCATAAGTACCCTATTGTTGGGAAAGATGAATTCCATTAGTGTAAATATTTTTCTTTATTTTAAAAATCCCAACAATTCGAAACTTAGAGACCATTTTGTAAAAAATGAAAGAACCGTCCCTATTTTTTTTTAAAAGGGAAAAAACTTGACAAATTTTTTAAATATGTTATAATAAAAAGTTTATTATATAAGGAGAAAATGGAAGAATTCATAAAGCAATTAAAGATATTTAGTGAATTGGATAGTTGGTTGAAGAACCGAGATCAGAAGAAGCTGCGTTTCTATCATATGAGTGAAACATTAAAGACATTATTGATTTCTGCTTCAGATTTTTCCGGTTTTCAAAATGTAATTATTGTTACTTTTTCTCCTGCGGAAGCTGAAATTCTCTACCAGGAACTTAAGGTTATTATTTCAAATCCTGATTCACTTGTTTATATTCCTGATTTAAATCTTCGTGAGAAGGATAATACTGAAGAGATCAATAATGAAGCGAAAGTAATTTTTGAATTATCACAATTTTTGGAACCAGGAGATTCAACGAGAATAATCATTACATCTGTTGATTCTTTTGTGATACCTGTAATACCAAAAAAGATAATTTCAGAAAGTATTGTAGATATCAAGAAAGGTGTAGATATCAGCTTGGAGAATATTCAAAAATTGTTATTAGGTCTTGGTTATAAATTTACCAAGCAGGTATCGGAATTAGGTGATTATTCAATTCGCGGCGGGATTGTAGATATTTTCATTAATGGTTCAGTGAACCCGGTAAGGTTGGAGTTCTTCGGTGATAGACTTGAATCCATCCGTGAATTTGATTTAATTCAAGGGACTTCGATCAAAGAGATTCCTCAAATCAAAATCTATCCGATTAATTTCAGGGATCTTCTTGCGTTAATGATAAAGAAGAAAGAGATCACGTACAAGGAATTTTATTTATTCAGTTATTTTGGTATGAAAGAAACATTATTTATTATTGATGAAGAAGACGGAATAAACAAGAGGATAGATTTCCTAAGGAAAGAATTCCCTAAAGGGGGATTACTTGGTCATATTGAACGGTTAGAATTTGAATTTGATAAATATTCTTCAAGATATAAAAATCTTTACATAACAGAACATTCAATATCCCGTATCGATGCAATAGACGCGGGGGCAATTCAGATAGGGTATTTTGCGCGATACTTCCATATCTTTTTCAGGTCTTTAAAGGAGTGGCTTGAGGAAGGATTTACGATTTTTATTTACGTGAATAATCAATGGCGAAAAGATCATTTGACTAATATGATAAAACGTTATGAAGATATCTATAAGGAATCAAGCAATATCCATATTCGAATCGGACTTTTCAGGAAAGGATTTCTTCTGCCGAAAGAAAAGATAGCAGTTATTACTGAGTCTGATATTTGGGGTGGATACCGGTTACGTAAGGAAAAGAAATCGAAGGGCGCGGAAGAGCTTGATTTAAGTTCATTGAAATATGGTGATTTTGTTGTTCATGAAGAGTACGGTATTGGACGATATAAAGGACTTCAGAAAAAAAGTATTGACGGGATAAATAGTGAATTTCTTGTTCTTGAATATCAATTCGGAGAAATTTTATTTGTTCCTTTAGATAGGATTGGATTGATCCAGAAGTATCTTTCAGTAGGTAATTCAGAGCCGAAACTTCATTCTATCCGAAGTAAGAGATGGACTCAAGAAAAAGCTCAGGCAGTGAAATCAATCGAAACTATGGTAAAGGAGCTGCTTGAGTTATATGCAGAAAGATCTTTGAAGAAGGGATTTCCATTTTCAGGAGATGATAAGTTGCAGGAAGATTTTGAAATGGAATTTTCATTTGATGAGACAGATGACCAACTTAAGGCTATTCAACAGGTTAAGAAGGATATGGAATCGGAGATACCAATGGATCGTTTAATCTGCGGTGATGTTGGTTTTGGAAAAACAGAGATTGCGATACGAGCTGCATTCAAAGCAGTAAAGGACGGGAAGCAAGTTGCAATGCTTGCGCCAACAACCATTCTTTGCGAACAGCATTATTATACCT
>JAQVHJ010000115.1 GCA_028696285.1 bacterium | reverse complement strand
CTCAACACCTACAACCTTTTTAATTCCCATGTTTTTGTACTTCTCAGCAATGGAATCTATCGCAGCTTTGAAAGCTTCAGGATTCTTCAACAACGTTGTTATGTCTTTAAAAAGAATCCCCTCTTTCGGGAAATCAGGAACATCTCTAATTTGCTTTGCAAGATCTACCATAATTTTTCATCCTTTCCATCCCTCTTGGGATATTATCTTTTTTAATTTTTTAATGGCAGCATGTTCTATCTGCCTCACCCGTTCTCGTGTTATATTTAAAACTTTTCCTATATCTTTCAATGTGTACCTGATACCTTCTTCATTTAAACCATAACGCATTTTAATAATTGTCTTTTCCTTATCCTGAAGCTGCTCTATTAAATCACGAATCAATTCTGTCCTGAAGAAAAGCTTATCAAAATCCTCTTTTGTCAGGTCTGTCGGGTCAATCACAATATCTCCAAATTCAATCTCCTGCATCTCATCAATAGTCTGGTTTAAGGATATCTCCGGAGACATGTATGTCATTACTTCTTTAACCTTAGCTATCGGAAGATTAAGTTCCTTGGAGATTTCTTCAGGATTCGGTTCACGTTTTAACTTGTGAAGCAGTTTCCGCTCCGCTTTTAATATCTGTGTTTTGATCTCCTGAACATATATCGGAATTCGTACATTGGAAATCTGATTGGAGATCAAGCGTAAAACCGCCTGTTTAATCCACCAGGTTGCATAGGTTGAAAACCTGTAACCATATTTAGGATTATACTTCTCAACTGCTTTAATAAGTCCAATGTTCCCTTCTTCAATCAGGTCAAGAAAAGCAATACCCCGCCCTGTAAAATTCTTAACAACAGAAACCACCAGGCGCAGATTAGCCTTGATCATCTTTTCCCTTGCATCCTTGTCGCCCGTCTTTACCTTCTTAGCAAGAGCGAGCTCTTCCTCGGGTGATAATCGGGATATCTTATTGATCTCCTCAAGATATAATCTGATTATATTTATTTTATATTCCTGAGACATTGTAACTCCTGCTTACGGAAGAAATAATAACGGATTCTTACTCTCCTTCCCGTCCCTGATCTCAAAATGAAGGTGAACTCCTGTTGCAAGTCCTGTCCTTCCCGCCTTCCCGATAAGTTCACCCTGCTTCACTTTCTGGTCCTTACTTATTGTAATCTCGTTTAAATGCGCATACACTGTATACCATTCATCCTGATGCCTTAGAATAACCATGTTCCCATAACCTTTCATGGACCCGGAAAAGACAACAGTCCCCGAAGCAGACGCAAGTACCGGGTCTCCGAGATTGGCATCAATATCAATCCCGGTATGCATTGTCGTTACATTAAGAATCGGATCAACCCGCTGCCCGTAAAGAGACGTTACCTTACTCCTCCCTGAATTCTTAAGAGGCCATAGGAAATTGAAACTTGTTGTATTAACCTTTGACTTTGTAACAGGGGGTTTGGGAGTATTTGGCTTAACAGTCTGATTTTTCGGTGACACGGGAGGAAGATTATTTTTTTTCTGATTATTTTCAGGAACTCCGGTCTTCCTGGTTCCCGGAATAAAGAGCTTCTGCCCCTCAAAAATCAGGGAGGCATCTGAAATTTTATTGTACGACGCAATATCGTCTATATCTGAATCAAATCTTCTCGAAATATCCCAGAGTGTATCTCCCTTAACAACTGTATAAGTGAATCCCCCGGGCTTTTTATTGATTTCTTTCTTCGGCGAAGGAGGATAATTTTTTGTTTGTTGAGAGCTTTTTACTTCATTTTTTACTTTTGGTTCATTTTTTTCATACGGCTGGATAATCTTACTGCAGCCGCTGAAAAAAAGAATCAGTAAAATTAAAATGAAAAGATTTCTTTTCGGGCTCTTTTTCAATTTATAATTGTTTATTTTTTTCCTGTGCAATGATCGAATTTAACGCTTCAAATGCCGCATCAGCATCTTCTGCACGATAAATACGCTCATCCACATCCCAAGTGTTAATACCAATTATTGGTTTACCGATCTTTAGACCTAAGGCTATCTCAGAAAGAGTGCCTAAAGAACCTTCAATTGCTATGATAACATCAGAACTGCGGACAACTATGATATTCCGGGCATGATCCATGGCGGTAACTATGGGAATATCAATATATTTATTAGCCGTCTTCTCATTGCTTCCGGGGAGAATCCCGATCGTTAAACCACCGGCTTCCTTCGCGCCCTTTGCAGAATATTCCATGATTCCCGTTAATCCTCCGCAAATCAGTACAGCTCCAAGCTCCGCAATCTTCTTCCCAACTTGATAAGCTATTTCCGAAGCATCTTCTCGGCAGACACTACCTCCAATTACACCTATTCTCAACATTAATAAACCTCCGTATATAATTGCTATTCCATAATTTTTATTTTAAAGAACAAGAAATCTTTTTGATTATAACATAAATAAGATAAAAAATCAAGAATATTACTCAGTATCTTCTCTCGCTATAGGAAGAGTGAATTGGAACTCTGTCCCTGAATTTAATTTACTTTTAACTGAAATATTTACGCCGTGGGAAAGAAGTACCTCTTTTACGATAGATAACCCGACACCTATCCCAAGATACTTTCGGCGCGTGCCCTTGTCAACCTGGTAGAAACGGTCAAATACCTGCTTCAGCTCTTTTTCCGGGATACCTATCCCGGTATCTTTAACAGTAAACGTAACTTGATTCTCATGCTTATCTACAAGGATTTCAACTGATCCTGAATTGGTGAATTTCAATGAATTATTCAGCAACTGGTGAAATACTTCTGACATCTTTTCAGAATCTATTCTGAGAAAAATCGTTTCTTCAGGAATGGAATCATATTTGAAATCGATCTTCTTCTCCTTGAATAAGGGAACATAATTCAGAATGACAGGGAATAAAAAATCCTTCAAATCAACTACCTGAAGGTTTATGACAGGAGTGGATTTCTGGTACTCTGCCATTTGGATCAGTTCTCCGATTACATTCTTTAATCTGGTCAAGTTCTTAAGTGAATTATCTACAGCTTCATACCCGTCTTTTGTCAATTCACCGAAACTCTTATCTTTAAGAAGTGATAAATACCCGAAGACGGGAACTAAAGGCGTCTTCAGCTCATGAGAAATACTCTCTAAAAATTCTGTTTTGGTATTGTTCAGTTCTTCCAGTTGAATATTAATTTTTTCCAATTCAATATTGGTCTGAGCAAGCTTATGATGTGTATTTTTTATTTCTGTAATATCCTTAAATGATCCCCATAACCCCACTATCTCACCTTCAACATTCCTTGTCGGCCAGACCGATATTAATATTGACTTCTCTTCCTTATCCCGTACCTGGATCAGACTCTCCCAGGACAAGGTCTTACCCGAGATTATCTCGGAAATATTATGGAGAAAATCCTTCCAGGTCTCTTTTGGGAATAATTTCAGGAAGGACTTCCCTATCCAGTTCTTCTTTTTCCAACCGGTAATCGTTTCAAAGGCATCGTTGACCTTTTCCAGCTTCCCGGACTTATCTATTTGAAATATTACATCGGATGAATTTTCAAACAGGTCACGGAACTTCTTCTCAGAATCTAAAATTGCAAGCTCTGCAAATTTCTCGTCCGTCACATCGCGGGTTATGATGAGATATTCAAGAATATTCTTGAATTTATCGAGAAGCGGCGAAATTGTAAAGTGAATCCAACGCATCTCACCGTCACTCTTTTCTATCATCGACTCAAATGAATTGCTCAATTTTTCTGCTGCGCTTTGATTGAATATATCATAGAACCGTTTATAGTCTTTCTTTGATAGGATCTTTTTGAAATCAGTAAGAACATGAAAATCCTTTACACTAAATCCGATGAATTTTAGAAACTTCGGATTGATCTCATGGATTTGAAGTTCCTTATTGATCAAACATAAACCGTTGGGAGACTCATAAAATAATCCACGATATCGCTCCTCCGCCTGAATGATCTTGTTAAATAACCGGGAATTCTTGATTGCAACTGTGATGAAATTGGTAAGGGTCTTAAGCGAGTCAACCTGCTCAACATCTCCGAAACAAAATTCCTTCTGTGAAAAAATATTCAGTATCCCTTCCGTTGTATTGCCGAGACGTATAGGAAATCCTATGTATGAATGATAATTTTCTTCAGATAATATCTCTTTCCAGGAACCGTACTCATCAGAATCCTTCCTGATTGAATTTACTATGAGTATCTTATTATTCCGTAATACAAAGTACTCCGGTATCTCATCTTCATTATGGAGATTGACAAAATTTTCATATTTTAAAAAATATTTTGTATTCCCGTTCCAGGCGACAGGGTACAGCTCCTTATCTTCCGGATGAATTAAACTGACATAAACAAGGGGGAAATCAAGGATCCTTCCGATACTTTCACAGATCTTTGTTAACAGCTCTGTTATATCAAGGGTTCCTGCAATATTCTGCGATATCTCCTGAACACGCATGAAAAATTCACTGAACTTGCCGGATACATTTGAAATCTTCAAGTTGATCCATAACCCGATTATCTCTCCATTATCTATAATCTGATTTGAAGAGATCAAAAGGTTATGCACCCTGCTGTTCTTATCAATTATCATTGAAAAGAACTCCTGCGATTCACTATTTATATTCCCGATCCTCTCTAAAAACCGCGAGATTACATACTCCTTATGGTCAGGATGGATAAAATCAACAAAGTTCTTTGATATAGCTTCGTCCCTTGTAAACCCGGTTCTACGGAGTAATTCTTTATTTATGGCGAGGATCTTGCCTTCCCTGCTTAAGATAAGAATAGGTTCCTTTATATGATCTATTACTTCTGAAAACCCAAGCTTATCAAACTTTTCTCTTTCTTGATTCATTGTTTTTCTTACTTTATGCTATTATAACATAATTTATATTATAAATCAAGCGAAAGATTTTCAAACTATTTTGTCGTTTTAAAGTGAAGTTTAGCAATCTTTGATAAGATATCAAAACCCTTTTCCTTCACAATTTCACGCGCCTTCTCGATTATGTGGCTGGAACCAAGAGGGAGTTCAGTTCCTGCTTCTTCGGATAATCTCTTTATCATTTCTAAGAATGAATGCCGGGCAAGAATTGAAGCGGCTGCAACCGCGGTGTCCTTCTCGCCATTCTCAAACTCGAATATTTCCGGAATGACCTCCAGATTATCAAAGTTCCCGGTGAATCGGTCCATTACCGAAAACTTGTCAATTATTACTATCTCACACGCCTGCTTTTTTAGAATATTCTTGATAACAGTACTATGCCCCCAACTAAGGATCGAATTTATATTCTTCATTTTGGAATACAGTTCATTATACTTCTCGGGATAAATTGCAACGATGGAATGCGGTACTGCCCTCCGCAATTTAAGGGCAATCTCGTATATCTTCTTATCTGAAATCTTTTTCGAATCCTTAACACCGAATTTTTCTATCTGCTTTTCAAGCTCCTCATTAAGATATACCCCTGCCATGACTATACCCCCGAAATAATCACCCTTGCCGGATTCATCACAGCCTATCCGGGGCAGCCCTGAAAACATTGTAATGTCAAGTTTTTTATCATCTTCCATTTTATCTCTTGAATTTAAATTTTAACAATTCCTTTATCGCTTTAAAGATAACCAGCGGATTCCCTCCGGTCTGTGTTCCTTTTACACGGGGATAATGATTCACGCCTATCTGTGTATAACGGTAATTGCGCTCTTTGAGATTTAAAAGGATCTCTGCGGACGCAAATGCCCCTTTAGAATTGATCGTGATCTGGTCAAAGATATATTTATGAAATAATTTAAATGCGCAATCTACATCCTTGACCTTAAGTCCTGTCGTTAATCTCAGGACAAGATTCCATAACCCTGCATTGAACCGGCGGATAAGATTGTCCTTCCTGTTAATCCTGTAACCGATAATATAATCATATTTGTCTATCTTTTCAAGGAACTTTCCAATCTCCTTAAGATCAAATTGCAGGTCACCGTCAGAGAAAAATATCAGGTCATGGCGCGAAGAAGTAATTCCGGAAGTAAGCGCTGAGCCATATCCTGAATTTACTTCATGATTAACTAATTTAATATGTGAATTATTCTTCATGAGTTCTTCTGTCTTTTCAGCAGTACGGTCAGAACTGCCGTCATTTACTATGATTATCTCGTACTCAGATGCAATGCTTCTTAAAACTTCTTCTGAGGCAGTTACCAGACTCTCTATATTATCCTCTTCATTATAACAGGGAAAAAAGAATGAAATTTTATGACGTTGAAGTTCATTCATTATTCTCACCCCTTAACTTGAATTTAACAGAAAAAGGATTCCCTTCAAAAGGCATAAGAGAATAGTTCTTATAAGCAATCCCCTGCAATGGATATAAGGGAAACCGGAAGACCTTCCCGAATTTAAGTGAAGTAACCGAAAGAATGATATTGTCTGGATAATCATCTTCATTTTTCGGAGGGTTTTGAAAAACCTTAAATCGTAATTCTGTCAGGAACGGCAGTTTCTTCAACCTTATTTCCAGCTTGAATCTTCTCTCTAAATCTTTTGAAGATTCTGTGATAAATTCAATTGAGGAAATTCCTTTGTTCTTTTTAATAAATTCATTAATCAAATTGTCCAAATTTATTTTGAGTTTTGAATTAATCTCTATCTCATTAAAACTTAAAATCCTAAAAGCAGAATCCATATTATTGGAAAATCCATTATAAATTATTAAATCATCAATTTTAATATATTCTCCTGATTGAAGTTCAAGATTAATATTTTTTATCGTAATATCAATTTTCTTTTTATTTAATACATCTTCTTTGATATCTGTTTCCAGAAAGGGAATTCTATAACCTGCGAAAACATCAGCACTAATTAATTCATTATCATTTTTAATTTTTAATAAATCTGAGGGATTATTTTTATTAACCACTTTTAAATCATTATAATACAAATTAATATTTCCTGATATTTCAAACTCCTTTTTAAAATAATTTTCAATCCTTTTTAATAATAACTCTTCTTCATCTTTTGTCAACATTATTATATTCGGATCTGAATACCACGGTAAGTAGGAATAAAATGTTGTAAATAATATAATACTATCTTTTTCAGAAATAAAATACTCATCAAGCCTATAAAAAATATTTTCAAAATTTTTTCTGTCGTTAGTTATTTGATCAATTAATTCATTTTGATATTTATTCAGATACTTTCCTTTTTTGTTTTTTCTTTCACAAATGATTATGTCATTAAGCAAATAGTAATTTTTACTTTTATTGGAATAAAAT
>JAQVHJ010000114.1 GCA_028696285.1 bacterium | reverse complement strand
CCCGATTCAACATTCATTGTGAATGAGAATGCCGAAACAAAGAAAATAACCGTTAAAAACAGACAGAAAACCACCTTAAATCTTTTCATAGACAGACCCCTCCCAAATAAAAATGTTTTGAAAAATTATTATCAGAATTGAAAAATGATGTGAAACAGTGAAAAAATTTAGTATTTAGCCGAAGATGATAGATAGATAGATAGATAGATAGATAGATAGATAGATAGATAGGGATGCCGAATATTGCGTGATTTGAATAATCATGTGATTCTAAATTCATTGAATTCAAACTCCCGGAAATAACCTTAATCAGTTTTTCTACTATCATACCAAACCTTCTAAAACATTAAATATCAACAAACAAATTATACCCGATACCTTATGAAAAGTTAAGGAAAATTATGATAAAAAAACAGGGACGGATAGAAAAAAAGTTGAAAAATTGAAAATCAAAAGTGACAATGATGCCAGAGTTTACAAGTAAACACTTACAAAATAAATAGCATTTTTGAAAATTGGATCACTCTATGCCAACCGGACTAAATAATGTAAAAATGGCACTCCCAACATATTGGCATTTACAGGCTTTTTTGTAAAAAAAACAGGGACGGCCCCAAAAAAAGTTGAAAAATTATACATTAGTGGAAAGTGGGGTGTGGATAATGGAATGTTGAATAAAGACAAAAAGCATAATCATAGCGAATGAAGTTTTTGTTTTTCGAATCACGATTCACAGTTCACAAATCACGAAAACAGATCGCCACGTGTTTCACTCCTCACGATGACATTATATCGTCTGCAAACCCAATAACGTTATTTGTCTCATTGCGAGTGGTTGCTTCCAACCCGAAGCAATCTCTCCCATAACTAGAACTGATTTTTAAAAACATTCGTACCAGAGTTAACAAGTAAACATCTGCAAAATCAATAATATTTTTGAAAATTGGATCACTTTATGCCTCCCGGATTAAATAATGTAAATATTGCACTCCCAACAAATTGGCATTTACAGGGTTTTTTGTAAAAAATGAAAGAACCGTCCCTTATTTTTTTTAGAGGGTACCTGAAACTGACAGTTTTACAATGTTTATTGATAATTTTTACATTTATTTGTTGAGGAAAACATTTAAAAGGATATCTAGGTAACCAAACGAAGCGTCAATCATGTTTTTTATTTTTGTTTTTCGAATCACGGTTCACAGTTCACAAACCACGTCTTACTGTTTACCATTGACCGTTTATTTTAAAACGACAACCTTCTCTATGTAATTATTAAATCCCATTTTTATATGAAGAATATACACACCCGAAGAAACTCGTGTTCCTTTTGAATTATCTCCCGGCCATTGATATGTATATGTTCCCGCAGATATTCTTTCATCAACAATATTTTTAATAAACTCTCCATTTATGGAGTATAAGGCAATGGTCAAGCGTGTATCTGAAAATAAACTTAAATCAATATAAACAGCCTCCTCCCCTTCTGCAAAGTTAAGAACATTATTCCGTATGAAATACTTAACTTCGGTCAAAACCTGCAATGTTACTTCATTCGAACCTGAACTCTCATGCCCGGTTGAATCCAAAGCTGTTACATAGAATGAATATCTCCTGAATGGAAGTAACCCTGTGACTGAATGAGAAATTTTCTTAATAAGCGCAGTGTTCAATTTCTGATATTCACTATATTCATCTTTATAATAAATATTATAACCTTTAATATCATATCCCAACACCTTCTCCCATTTCAGGCCTATCTCCCCAAATGACGATTCACCCTTGAGATTCTGGGGAATCCCCGGTAAGGCATCAAAAATAAAAGCATTTTTCACTGCCGAGTCCGGACTCCATGCAAAATCATTATATGCCTTTACCTTCGCATAGTACGTTGTATCCGGGGATAATCCCGTAAGAATAACCGAATTCTCTGTTGTCATGAACTGGTCAGTCAAATCAACGGGGGATGTCCCGTAAAAAACACGGTAATTAGTATCTTCATCCCTGGAGTCCCATTTCATCATTGCTTGTGTCCCGGAACCGTAATTCTCTAAAATCACATTTGTCGGAGCTTTCGCAGGTTCATAAACCTTAATATCAGCAGTCATTGTATCCCCGGCATCTGAAACATTGAATACTGCAACATATGTATTCTGGTTATAGTAATTTTTTGAATCAGGTTCTGAATTCACATCAAATGTCCTGTTATTAAGTGTGCCGGGATAATAGTCTCCGGCATCACCGTAGCTTGAAAAGTTATCCAAATGCTGAAACCCCGAAGCCTCCTCTATATCAACAAGTTTATGGTTCTGATTGTCATTATTTGACATGCGCTCATCTACATGATAAATTAAAATACCGTCGGTCGGCAGATATTTATCGAAACTGGTACCTTTTCTCCGGTTCTCAACGAGAAAATATTCCGGACCTATTACTCCCTTTGTCCAAACCCTGTAAACGTCCTGTGAAGGCATTCCCCAAACCAATTCTTCCGCGGTAAGATTTGCTGTAACATTTGTCGGCTCAAGCCAGCCGAGTGTATAACGGCACCAGGGATTCATGAATGACGGTGTCTCAGGATGATTAACATCACTCCCGTGAGAACCCGCAGCCATTAAACAAAACTTTCCTACTCCGGCAGAGTCATATCCGTAATCATATAAATCAGGTAAGCCGAGTACATGCCCGAATTCATGACAGTAAACCCCGATCTTTCCCGTTTCAGGTTCCATTGAATAACCGCTTACCCAAACACCATCATACATTTTCTGATTAATCCCCCAGGCATGCGACCAGATCGCCCAACCATTCCCACCGGCGCCTTCCCCGCCCGCATGGATGACAAATAACGCGTCAACATAACCGTCTCCATCATTGTCAAACTGGGAAAAATCAACATCCGGATTCGCAGCCGCGATCGCATCCTCTACAAGTTTTTGGGCATTATTCGGATAATCTCCAAATCCGTATTCAACGTCTGTATAATAAGTATAATTCTGTGGCATCATATACCAACCTGCTATCGTCCCCGTTAAATCAAACTGCCCTACTGATACCTCCTGGTAATATTCGCGGACACTCTTTGTCGGCATTACACCTTCACTGAAAAAGAAAGTATTATAATATGTCTGGCCATGAGAAACGGTGTCTGCTAAATTATCCGGAAACTGAACAAGGATTATCAACGCTTTCCAGGTACCGGTCACACGATCTGCACCATTATCCTTCATTATATTGATCGTCTTCCTCTGAGGTTGGTCTAAACCGCGAAGTTTGGCCGAATTAATTATCTTCATCACACGCTCAAACTCTCCCTTCGATTTCAACTCTGAAACCTGACCCGGAGTAAGGGGTATCCCAAAACCCAACAAAACAATCCCCAGCATCAAACTTAACATCAAAATTAATTTCTTCATAATTGCTCCTGTTTAAGCATTTTAAATTAAAAGATTATAATATCTTAATATATTTTCCTCCAAATGTCAAGTCAAAAATACTATAAAAATTGTAGCATATACAGTGGGAGAGACGAATAATATATTCTTTAGCAATAATTTTTTTTAATAAAGCCATTACATTATCTGGTAGATGATAAGCAAAGGCCCCCAATACGGCAATTTATTCGTTTTTTTAAGTATATTTATCTTTGAAAAAAATGTTTAAACCGGGAAGCGCTTAATATTTTAACCACGATTCTGTCCGGTTCGATTTTGTTGAAATTCGCAAGCTCACTCAAAATCTCTTCGGGAACTGGAAAATGATTTTCATTTAATATATTTTTATAAATCAACAGAAAAGTATCTTTTAATTGTAAATAATCGTGAGTTGATAAATATTCCCTTTTAAATACCTCTCCCATCTCCTTAATGCAGTAATTTATATCAGAAAAATAAAATGATAGCGCATAAAAATAATCTGTAATAAACCGTGGAGGACGATTTATCCGATTTAAAATCTCCTTGCTCTTTTGGAGATAAACACGGGCTTCTTCAAATTTCAAAAAACTGATAAAACATAACCCAAGTTCGTTAAAACTTTCGCTCAAGTAACTTTCTTCACCTGCCAGTTTAAAACAATTAACCGCTCTCTCAAATGTCTTAAAGGCGGTTTTAAATTTAAAAGAATCCATCTGAATCTCCCCGATTCGATAGAAGAGTATCCCTGCCCCGCGATAATTCTTTAAATCCACTGCTACCCTTAGATATTTTTTTGCTTCTGCCAAACCTTCTTGTATCTTACCTGTACGGTGCAAGAATAGGCTTAAATTACTTGAAATTGTTATGAGAGCAACCTTATTATTTAATTTCCGGTTTAATTTCTCCGCCTTTCTGAGATACTTAATTGCAGTATTCAAATCATTTTCATAAAAAAACAAATTTGCATAATTTACATAACCAGTCGCAAGATGCAATAATTTTTGTTCTCCTCTACAGAGCTCAATATACTTTAACAGGTACTCTTTTGATTTGCCAAAATTGCCTTCTAAGGCATAACAAATTCCTAAATGATTATAAACATCCATTAAATTAAAACCGGTATATTTACCTTCAAGTTCTTTATAAATATTAATTGCTTCCTTAATATTCCCCCTCTGGCCGAATATGGTTCCTAAGATATTTAAATATTCAAAGTATGTTTTACTGTTATTGGGAACTTTTTTTAATTCCTCTTTGATCTTTTCTTCCACATATTTACCCTCACCAACCATTGATAACGATTCATAATACTTACGCAAACATAACGTGGTAAAGAAATTTGAATCTCCTTTTTTATTTACAAATTCATTTTTGAAAAAGGTAATTGAATCTTTATAAAAACCTTGAATGTTCATTAAATAAATTTTTCTCCAGAAGATGAAGTCCCGCAGAATTTGATAGTTTAGAAATTCAAGCGTTTTTTGTTCCCCGATATTTCTGAATCCATGTATAAACTCCGAAACAAATTTGAGCATATTTCCTCCGCTGAAATTATTTTATCATATCTCTCTGATTTTTTCAACATAATTTTCTTTTATAGAAACGTGAAAAGTTTAAATTAAATTTATTAAATAAGTAACCTTTTTTGAAATTATACTTGATAATTTCCCCTATTTATGTTATAAATAACATCTAAACTAAAATAAGGTTATAATTAATGTCCGACAGCCCGTTATCTCCGCACGATGAAATTGAAGTAATTGAAATTGAAAAGATGATGCCGTCCACAGAAGTCAAAAAAGACCTTACTACCGGGAATATTTTAAAGCATATAATTTTTCTTGCCTTGCCTACTATGGCAACCATGACCCTTCAGACAAGTTATGACCTGGTTGACATGTACTGGGTCGGATCGCTGGGGCCGGCAGCAATCTCCGCGGTTACAGTCTTTGGATTCATGTTCATGGCTTTTGTCGTTTTTAACCAGATCATCGGCGTCGGATCCGTTTCCCTTATCTCCAGGTATTATGGTGCAAAAGACTATGACAATACAAAAACGGTAATTGCTCAAACCTTTATTTTTAAATTCTTTATTGGTTTACTTGTTACAGTTCTTGGCCTGCTCTTCTCTAAAGATTTCTACAGGTTATTCGGCTCTTCAGAAGAAGTTATAATTCTCGGAAGTCAATATGCGGAAATCTTTTTTATCGGGGTTCCAATCCTGTTCTCCGGCTTCACTCTTACCACTTCTTTCAAAGGTATCGGCGATATGATGAAGCCTTTTTATATCTATTTAACATCTACCTTGATCAATATTATTCTCGATCCCTTATTGATCCTTGGGATAGGACCATTCCCCGAACTCGGAATAAGAGGCGCAGCGATTGCTTCGGTATTTGCGCAATCTATCGTTTTTATTCTCGGCCTCTATATTTTCTTTTCAGGAAAAACATATATTAAAATGGAACCGGGATATTTCTTCAAGATTAAACCGGTATGGATGTGGAGAATAATGAAAATAGGTCTGCCTGCGGCTTTCGGAGATCTTGTCAGGAACGGAATTCACTTGGGTCTGGGAAGAATTGTAAACAGCTTTGGAACATTTGTCATGGCAGCTTTTGGCATTTCATTCAGAATAATGGGCTTCATATTCATCCCAATCGAAGGGGTCGCAACAGCTGTAACTACACTCGTTGGACAGAATATTGGTGCAGGAAAACCTGAACGTGCTGAAGATAGTGTTATGAAAGCAATTTTTCTGACAACTATTATCACTGCAATCGCAGGTGCATTACTCGCTCTGTTCGCAAAACAGGTCATGTCGGTATTCACTAGAGGAGATAATAATATTATTGATGAAGGTATTCTGATTTTAAGGTTCTTCGTTATAACTATTGTGTTTATCTCAATCTCAATCAATTTCTTCTCGGCATTCTGGGGCTCAGGCGATACGGTCCCTCCTATGATAGTTTCAAGTATAGTAAATGCATGCATGATCACATTCATAATTTATACAATCGTTATCCTGAAAAAGGAAGCATATTACATCTGGCTCGCTCTATCCGTTTCGGAATTAATCCAGGCTGCGATAATCTATTTTATATTCAAAAGAGGTAAATGGAAGATAAAAGGTGCCCTCTCTAACGTGAAATGATCTCTGCCCTCCTTTATTTTTCTCACACATATAAAAATTATCTTTGTGCTGATGGTTTGAAAAAACTTCCGGGGTAATTACACTTGTTTTTTGTTCTCATAATTACAGATTGATATATAATGTAGGGGCGAAGGGCCTTCGCCCGTATCATTTGAACAAAATACATCGCTAGGTTAAAACATGTAAAACGGTAAACAGTAATCGGTAAACGGTGAACGTAAGAATTGTATTGCAAACATTTGATACCTTTGGTTAACGGTGAACGATAAGATTTGTATTATTAACATACGATACGCACAGTATGGGCTTCCGGCCGGAAGCCCTTCTTTTTGAATTTTTTATAGCGTCCGTTTCAGGGTAAACCTATTTTGGTTTTCCTCCCCGGACGCCTGTATCATTTGAACAAAATACATCGTCAGGTTAAAACATGTAAAACGGTAAATGGTGAGATTGTTTCGCCTGCAGCTCGCAATGACTAATAATGCTATTGTGTTTTGCATATATGTGTATTTCATTGCGTTATCCGAACAGAGTGAAGATCTAGCAAACGTAAGCGTTGTGTCTGGATTTTCGAATGAAAACCCGTGGCAATCTAAAAAATGGGGTAAATCCTTTAAATTACAGGAGTTTCCCCAAAATTTTATCTTTGAATTTAATAAATACTGTATTATAGGGGAATTATTAGATTTACCAAGTGGAATTGTGCTGATTTTAAAAAATGGGGAAAC
>JAQVHJ010000113.1 GCA_028696285.1 bacterium | reverse complement strand
TAAGAAACTCCATGAATTTGAAGCTTGAAAAATTGTATTAGATAAACCGGATGAATAATTAAATGATTATGAATATATTAATGATCTAATACTCATTCTTCTCGCATAAAAATGTCAAAGAACTATTCAAACAGGGATTCGCCTGATTCAGCGGATTAAACGTTTCTCCTTACTTATAAGAAATCCCTTTAATCTTTTAATCCCTGTATATAAAGATATTCATCTTCTCTTCAAAGGTTTATCAAAGAGCACCATAAAATCCCTTTAAACAGGGATTCGCCTGATTAAACGGATTAAATATCTATTCTTATTTAAGAAATCCTTTTAATCCTTTAATCCCTGTAATAAAGTGCATTCTCTTCTCTTCAAAGGTTTATCAAAGAACTCCATTAAATCCCTTTAAACAGGGATTCGCCTGATTCAGCGGATTAAATATCTCTTCTTACTTATAAGAAATCCTTCTAATCTTTTAATCCCTGTAATAAAGTATTCTCTTCTAAGGTTTATTAAAGAACTCCATTAAATCCATTCAAACAGGGATTCGCCTGATTAAGCGGATTAAACGTTTCTCCTTACTTATAAGAAATCCCTTTAATCATTTAATCCCTGTAGATAAAAACATTTCTCTTCTCTTCAAAGGTTTATCAAAGAACTTTTATGCTTAATCTCTTTTAAGCATCTATTTATCAAGTATCGTATTCAATCTATTTAAATCGAATTCTATCTGTTTTTTTAAATCAGTCTCCGGATATTTCTCAAGGATCCTTTCCAGGATTGTTTTCGCCAATACATATTTCTCCTGTTTTTCCCGGCATTTTGCGAGGTTATACATAATCATGTCATTTACTTCAAGAAGAGGATATTTTTCAAGTGAATCGAGGTACTTCTCCACAGCTGTCTCATAATCACCTGTCAGGTAGTAAATATCGCCTACCCATTTTACTGATGACGGAAAATACTCTTTATCCGGGTATTTCCGAATGTAGTCCTTGAAAATTTCTTCCACCTCCGATAAAGCCGAATCGTTATTATTTTTACAGAGATAGAACAAGGAAACACCCTTGAAAAAGACCGCTTTATGCGTCAATTCATTTTCAGGATATACTTGAATCATTTTATCAAACTCAATAAGAGCATACTCAAACTTTTTAATCATGTAGAATTTCATTGCCTTCTTATATATGTATTCCGCTGATTCATCTGCATATGCAATAGAAGAAGCAATCAAAATAATAATAAGGATAAATATAATTCTTTTCATTGTTTAATCCTCCATCGTTATTGTGTTTCCAATATTTTTAAAAGCATATCAAGTTTCAACCGTATAAAACCTGTATCTGCGGACTGAATTTTATTCAGATTCTCTACCGCTTTCAGGCAGTTAAGGATATTCTGTTCCTTCTTCTCCGAAGATTCAAGTTCAATCTTCTCAATGAATCTTACAGAGTTGTTTAAGAAATTCTGTTCTTCATTAACAACAGATAAATTATTTATCTCCTCTATAATTTCAAGCATAAGTTCCTCTGCCGATAAAGTGATTGATACTTCAACAGTATCAGTACCTATTAAATTGAAAAGTTTATTTACCTTAACATAATAATTAGTAAAGAATTCAAAGGTTCCGGGTGAATTCGGAAGCTTTACCGTAATAAACAGGTTTTTCCAGAGTCCCGGGTTTAACTCAAATTCCCAATTCAAATAGTTGGAATTCTGAATAAATCCCGGAGATGCATAAATCAGCTTAACCTGATCCGGTAATTCTTCTTCAACATTCATAAGTAAAGAGAACGGTTCCGTTTTAATTCTGATAAATATTGAAATAATAGACTCCGGATTAACAGTAAGCCCGGAAGGTGCAGTATAATCAATTGACCTTGAAAGAATTTCCTGAATAGTCTGAGTATTCGGATCCGATGACGATTTAACCAGATCAAACGGAAAGAATATGGATTTACCGTTCCCGTATTCATTTATAACAATTGCCGGCCCTTCATCGTCTCCCTCTTTAATCAATCCATAACCGTCTGCATTGGAACCGAGAAGAATCTGCACCTTATCGGAATGGCCGGAGGAATTAAAAAGCCCAGGTACCGAAACAGGCGATGAGTCGAAAGAAATAATAAGGTCCTTCGTCTCAAACACATCCAGAAATTCAATCCCCTGCACCTTGGAAATATTCCCTTCACCGATAAAGTGCCTGTACTGCGAACAAATAATGCCGTTACCTGAATATATATGCTCCTTCAGCTCTTCCGAATGGTGTCCGGACAAAGGTTGGAAATCTCCCAATATAAGGTAAATATTAAAAGCCCCCGTCCTCATCAGAGAGATGAACTCCTCCTCCGATTCTGTTATAGTGTAATACGGAGGATTTATCAAGCTGATAATATCCATAAGATTCTGTTTCTGATCCTGAGTAAGAAGAGCATTATTGTAATTGAACCAGATAAGAACACTTTCCTGATTGAATATACCTGTTTCCGTTTCAAGCACAGGTTTAATATTTATTTCAATCTCATTCCCAGTCTCTTCATTCCCGACATTATCAAAGCTTTTGATCTTCACTACATACATACCGTAAGGAATATTCTTTAAATCAAAAGGTTCCGTATAGTTAATCCAGCCGGTTGAGAAACCTGAAGAATTCTCAATCTTATATTGTGTATAACTGACTCCGCTTGGAATAATTCCGGCATCAGACGAATTCAATTCAATAACAGACTCAGGATAAGCAGTAGTCGTTCCTGAAAGCAAGAAAGAGGGGGAAATGGAATATTCAGTCGAAGGCGGAGTATTATCTATTATTAAGGATTTAATTTTAGGTACTTCGGAATTATCAAGGAAGTCTGCTGAATAATAGGAAATGTTTACCGCACCTTCATAATTATCCGGAATCGTGAAGGTATCCGAAACTTCAAAATATTCCGAACCGGAAATACTGTAGAATCTTCGGCTTACTCCGGAACCAGTATCCTTTGAATATATCTCCAAATCCGTCTCCGACGAAATAAATGTAAAAAATAAATCCTTATACTTTGGTTCACCTATAATTAAATTGGAAACAGGAGCTGTATTGTCAAGATAGATTTTTGCCTGCTTCTGTATTTCAGTATTGCCCGAATTATCGATTGAACGGAAGAACAGTTTATACATTCCATCATCTCCGGTAATATTAACCGGTCCGGAATATTCAATAAAGGGAAGTGAATTAAGATAATACTCCGTCTTCTTCACTCCCGATCCACCATCTTCCGCATTAAGAATAAAATCCGTTTCCGAATTCAGATATGTTATCCCCGAATTGAAATAACTAAGCCCTGAAAATTCCAATGATGTAACAGGCGGAGAAACATCAACAGTAAAATTAACCTGTTTAACCGATGCGTTTCCTGCCAGGTCAGAGGCGGTTACTATTAATGCATATGCCCCTTCCTTAGAGATTGGAGTTCCGGATATATATTCCGCTCCATTTAAGGTTATGGAATAATCTTTAAGATTAATATCATTTACATTTATAATCGGAAAAACCTGGTTATTATATAATTTCCCGTCCTCAACATTATAGATTAATATATCCGGCTGTGTATTATCCACGACGACCTTCACAATAATGACTGAGGACTTCAACCCAGCACCGTTCTCCCCTACTACCTCAATGCTGTACACACCGTCTGAAACTATATTCTGATTAAAATCAATCCCCGGCCACGTGAAACTTACGATGGAATCCTCGGTGCAGCTCCGGAAATCTGAGTATATCTTATTTCCGTCTGTATCATACACCCCGATCAAAATCTTACCGGACTGATCAAGTTCAGCTGAAATATCTAATACATCCTGAATATTATCACTGTTCGGAGAAATATATTTCGGATTATATGAAACAAGGCGCAATTCCGGTCCGATACTATCCTCCGATACTTTCCCTGAAAGAACAAAATACGAAAGGTGATCGGTTAAAATGGTGATATAGTTCCGATCAAGGTCACGAATAACCATACTGTTATCCGCCTGGGCAAGCTCCCATTGTTCAAGTTCCGGATTATAAACATAAATGTTAATATCAGTTTCTTCAATTCCTATTATGTCATCGTCATTATAAAAAAAAGTAATTTCAATAGGCGTAATGAACTCTGAGACCGTACTGTTCAAACTTATATCATAAATATTCGAGAGGACAGGCGGAATCTGGTTTGCAGGGTCAGTAATAGAAGAGTCGCTACCCGGTATTTGCGTAATAAAGAGGTTATCCTCCTGAACCGGAAGCGCTTCCGAACTGATTTTAACCATGACACTATCGTCAATAACAGTTCCCGGGACATCGTTTTCAAGTTCTGTTCCGCAGCTGTTCTCCTGTTTTAAATACCAAAGCTGGAGATTAATCTCAGTGGAACTCTTTGATGAAACGAATGAAATATTTTCAAATCCATCCGTAAAATTCGGATAGAATCTGTATTCATTCCCGAGAACATAGTTTAAAGAATTATTATATGAAAATACCTTATATGGTATTGATCCCAAGACCTCCGTATCTACAGAAAATAACTGAATGGATTCATACGTAGTATAGTAATAAACCATCTCAAAAAACAACTTCCTTGAATCTGGAGACCAGCTTATTAATGAAGGATTAAGTCCTGCATACGAAGGAATATTCGTTATCTTGTAAAGTGTAATATCCGATGCAGGGCGGTTATTAAGGATATGTTCAGAGAAATCTTCCGCCTCTGTTCGGATAATATAAATATTATATGACCCAGGGCTATCTAAATCTGAAAAAAAAGCAACTGCTTTATTATCCGGAGAAACAGAAGGTCTGAGACACGCTGCGTTTTCCCCGGGATCAAATAACAATACGGGCTGGCCGGCATTTTTAAGTCCGTATATCTTATATGGCGCAGTGTTGTATGTCTGTCCGGAAACCGGATTCTCAAGACCGGAAAATACAATAAAATCCCCATTTTCACCAATCTCCGGATTCTTAATGAGCCAATCCCCTGAAAGAAGCTCTGTTTTCGAACCGCCGGTGTAATCAGATTTAATCAATTTAATTCCGGGATTAAGTTCGATGTAAACAAGATTGATTCCGTCTGAATACCAGTCATATTCAAATTTATTTATTAAGTTATTCGAAATTAAATATGAAGATACCGAGCCTGATTCATTTAAGATATACGATTTCAAAATTTTATTTGTAATATGCGTATCCGTGTTTATTACGCTTAACAGCAGTTTAAAATTATAACTGCTGTAATCAGGACTGTAAGTGATCTTTGAAAAGATCGGGCCTTTTACATCAGCATTTGGTTCTTGAATCTTAGGCTGATTAAGCGAGTCTTCAAAAGAAGGAAGTCCGGTGAATGAAATGTTATAATGAATTACAGGATGCATGAATAATTTCATCGTCTCTGCGGAAGTGCGCCTTGCACAGAAATATAGATTCATAAAATCATACAACTGAGCCAAAGGTCCTATCCCTGCCAATCTTTTTGAGTAAACTGAGAATGGATATTGAATCGGAAAATCTTTATTATTTGATACAAATTCTTCATAGTCGACTTTATAATTGTAATCATTTAAATAAAGCGAGAAGTCCGATGATATTTTTGAAACTGAATGTCCGTTAATATCCGTGGAATGAATTACAGCATAATATCTCCCCTCTACCGAATTCCCTGAACCGTCCCATGTAAATGAATCTGAAATATTGAAATCGGAGTATGTTTTTGAATTTGAATAAATTAGAATATCCTCTGAATTATAAATTTCAACACAAGCATCGGTTATAGGAAAAGTACCTTGAATTTCATACGAAATTGAGGTTGTATCGTTGCAGATGTCTCCATTCGGGCTGAAAGATATGGGATTTATTACAATTCCCGTAATTTCAGGAAAAGGTTGACCATAAACAAATGTGATTATATCAGACCTTACATTAATTACTGAATTTTCCGAATCCAACTCATAATAGGAAAGAACCGCATCAAAATCCTGATCGGGAACGGAAGGCGCAATTTCAATCTGAATCGAATATGTAACTGTATTAAAAACATCAATTTCAGAATTGATCTCCCAAAACGAAGGTGCTGTAATCCCGGAAGGAAATTCGGAAATATTATCAAATTTACCGTAAAGTTTTGGAATCTTATGATTGCCTAAATTCCTAACTGTAAATTCAATGGAATTTGTTCCGGAATCAAGATAAACAAATTGCTGATCTGCAAAACTTAAATTAAAAATGAAACAAAAAAACGATAAAATAATTAGAATTTTACCTTTCATTGATATAATCCTCCGTTTTTTACTGAAATTAGACAAAGAGTTAACACAGCAAATTTGATGCAAAGGACAGTCAGCAAACAGACCTCGTCTATAATATTGTTAAAAATAATTCTGGATTTAAAAACATAACTGCCCATTCAGTTTCCTTCCTAAAAATGTTTGTAAAAATAGTATAACATATTAAATATCTATTTGTCAATAGTTAAAACAAAAATTTCAAAAAAAATTTCCAAATAATCCCTGGTAGAAAAGGTGTCTTTTCTTAGTATTTTTTAAAAATCCTCTTTTTATCTTATCAGTGATGTTTCAATAGAAAATTCAGTTGTCATCCCCTTAACTGAACATTCAATTACTTGAGCATTAACAGTACCTTTACTACCAAAAATCTCTGCCTGAGTGCTTTTCACAGCGGAATTAGATATACTTTCATAGGTTATTCCAGTCGCAGGATCATAGATTTCAACTGCAGCAATCCCGGAATCATTTCTGTATCCCGATAAAATCGTTATAGCTGAACCCGTTTTTATCGGCGCTATTCCCCCGAAAGTTACCTTTATATTCATATCTAACTCCTTTTTCTCTAATCATTGCAATTATTGTGCCATACCCAATAAACGGGGGCTTATAAGGATATTTGAGAAAATCACAAATATTGAAAATGTAAACATGCACAGATTTCTGTGCATGAATTTATAATTCAGGCAATAAGTCCTTAGCCGTTACACTTATTCTTAAATGCATAGTAAGCAGAGAAGAAAACGATTGGCATTTAACATTGAAAATTTTATATTGAAAATTGAAAAATTATGAATATAACTTTTATACGAGCGATGCGGATGTTTAGAGCGGTTGATGCTTGAAACGCTACTGAGTGCAGGAAGATTTTTTTACAGACTTACTATGTCAATCAAATTTTTGCGTTAGCAATTTTTTTTGATAATTGATTGTCAAATCCGTGTTTAATCATATCCGCTAAATGCCTATTCTCATCATAGCATGTTTTACTTTTCCACATT
>JAQVHJ010000112.1 GCA_028696285.1 bacterium | reverse complement strand
CGAAGAAAGAAAATCATTCTTCAGAAAGTATGAGCGCAAGGAAAAATGAAATATCTTTTCGGACCTGTACCTTCAAGGAGATTGGGAATCTCTCTCGGGATTGACTTAGTACCGTATAAAACATGCTCTCTCGACTGCATTTACTGCGAATGCGGGGAAACAACAAGAAAAACCGTTATTAGAAGGGCTTATGTCCCATTTGATCAGGTCATTAAAGAAATTAAAATATTCCTGAAAAGCAAACCATATCTTGATTATATTACATTCTCCGGCTCCGGTGAACCAACATTAAATTCAGACATTGGAAAAATTGTCCGGTTCCTTAAAAAGAATTATCCTCAATATAAAATTGCTGTCTTAACAAACGGCACTCTGCTTTATAGAAGGGCTGTCAGAAAAGATCTTATGAACGCAGACCTGGTAATTCCGTCATTCGATGCAGCATCAAAAAAAATCTTTCAAAAAATCAACAGACCTCACCCGGGCATTACATTGGAAAAAATGATTTTAGGACTCCAAAAATTTAAACAAGAATTTAAAGGGAAAATATGGGTCGAAGTTTTTGTTGCAAAGTCAATAAATGATTCACAAGCAGAAATAAATAAGATAAAGAAAGTGTTAGATAAAATTAACCCTGAAAGAATTCAATTCAACACTCTTGACCGGCCGGGAACCATTCCAACCTTAAAACCTGTATCTGAAACTGAATTAAAAAAAATTATCATACAGATTCCGAACGCAGAGGTAATTGCAAAGTGCCCGGATAAATCCAAATTCTACGGTGAAACATCTAAGAATATTGATGAGGTTATCTTACGCCTCATATCACGCAGACCCGTTACAATCCAAGACCTTCATATTATCCTGAACATCAGAATAACGGAGATCAATAAACATATCCGTGTCCTCAAACAACAAAATAAAATAATAGAAAAGAATGGCAAAAGAGGAACTTTCTTCAGTCTAAAATAGGGGACAGCCGTTGCAAGGTTGCAAGATACCTTCTAAATATCGCTTGTTTGGAAAAAAACACTAAGTAGGATTTGGGACATTCATTCCTTAATTGTTGGAATGTATCAAGTTAATTAATACATAATATATTCAGAAAGAAGCCTTAGAAGTTCTACTAAAAGGAGTGTCCCATTAATTTCAAGGTACGATTTACAAATATTCCCAACATTTCAATAATTACAGCTCATCTTGCAACCTTGCAACGGCTGTCCCCTAAATTTAACTTGAAAATCTTAAGAAAGTATGTTATATTTTCATAAATTTGTTAATTATAATAAAATAAGAGGTAAAGATGAACAAGAAGAAGATCCTTTATGCGATTATTGGGGTTGTTATTACAATTATTGTTTACTTCCTCCCGTTAGGTGATATTCCTGTTCAGGCCAGGAAATGTTTATGTATATTCGTTCTTGCTGCTGTTTTATGGATAACTGAGGCAATTCCTCTTTATGTAACTTCATTTGTTATCTTGTTATTGGAAGCATTATTCCTTTCAAGTAAAGAGGTTCCCTACAGTTCCTATGTATCACCTTTCTTCTCGCCCACAATCATCCTGTTTTTAGGCGGTTATATTCTTTCTTCAGCTCTTCACAAGTATAAGATTGATATCATTCTTGCAAAAAAAATACTCGGGACATTTGGAACAAAACCCGCATTTATTTCAATGGGTTTAATGCTTGTAACTGCCTTCCTTTCAATGTGGATGAGCAATACAGCAACCACTGCTATGATGATTACTGTTTCTTTACCTATTATTTATTCACTTGATCCGGATGATCATTTCAGAAAAACAATCATTTTATGTATCCCCTTTGCTGCAAACATCGGGGGAATTGCAACGCCAATCGGAACTCCCCCCAATGCCATTGCATTAGAAACATTAAGAAATCTAAAAGAAGTGGGAGCTATTTCATTTTTAAAATGGATGTCATTTGGTTTTCCTATCGCATTCATTCTCTTAATTTTCGCTTGGATTACTCTTCTTTTTTTCTTCAAACCAAAAAGATCCGCATATAATTTTGAAGTAACAACAGATTCAATAATCGATAAGAAATCTATCTTTGTTATTGTTGTTTCTATTGGAACGGCTCTTCTTTGGTTAACATCGTTCCAGCATAAAGTTCCTGATGCAATAATTGCTTTATTGCCTGTAATCGCGTTTCTTGCAACCGGAATTCTTGATGCGAAAGATTTCCGTAATATTGGGTGGGATGTTTTAATGCTTTTGGGCGGAGGATTATCGCTTGGTGTTGCCATGACTAAATCAGGCCTGTCAACCTGGGTAATCTCGAAGATTAGTTTCGACGCATTTCCCGATGCTGTTGCATTAGGTTTAATTTCAACTATTACAATTGCACTCTCAACATTCATGAGTAATACAGCAACAACAAACCTTTTAATGCCTATCGTAACAAAGATCCCTACAGTTCTGCCGTTAGCGGCAGCAATTGCAACTGCGCTTGCAGCATCATGCGCCATGGCTCTTCCTATCAGTACGCCGCCGAATGCAATTGCATATGGTTCTAACGAAGTGAAAGTAATGGATATGGTGAAGACAGGTCTTGTTATAGGGATATTTTCACTTATTCTACTTTTAATTTTCAGTAAATATTTAATCGGTTTCTTCGTATAATTACAGGGGGTAAAATATGAAAGAGAAAATCAGAAGGGAACATTGTCCGAAATGCCATGGAACAGATATGGAAAATATTGTTCTGCTTAGGGAGAGAGAGCCGATCCGCATTTATGTGCGCTGCTCAAAATGCAAGGCGTTTACTGCGCGCTATACTTTAGAAAGATACCTTTCAGATAAAACATACCAGTCTTATCTTGAAAATCTGTTGCCTGTGCGATTGAGCGGGAAAAAGATAAATGAAGAATTGGAATTCATATCAGAAGAAGCAAAAAGGGAGTTTGAATTGATCTCAAACACTCTTGAGTCTGCTGAAGTAAAAGATAAAATAATAGAAGAATTAATTATCGAGACAGAGGAATAATTTATCTTGTTGACCGGACGCTGCACAGCAAATTATTCAATTTATCTGTAATTCATAACAATATAATTATGCGCTTATGTAATTATTCTTCAGGTCGCAATTCTTTTAAAAGAATCTGAATCAGATGAATTACAGCACCCTTTACATCCCGAATCTTTTCCCCTGTTAAATGCTGCCTGTATATCTTTGCAAGGAAATCGTTGTAGGGTCCAAGACAAGAAGGACACCCGTTGTTGCAGCCGCAGCTCTTTACTAATTCCAGCGCAGCCGTAAGAATCTCAGGAAGTATTTTAAATATCTTTTCTGCAAACCCGACGCCGCCGGGATACCTGTCATAGATATAGATCATTGGCTTTTTAGATAACTTCCCCATAATTTGAGTAATAACTCCAATATCCGTCGGGTCTGATAAAATATACAATGGTATTATATTGCTCAGGATATTACCTAACCCCTCCAAGGCAAACGGGAAATACCGCCCTTCATTTTCTATCTCTCTAACGATATCGTTTTCAATCTCAATCCAGAAGGCGGTCGTCTGCAATTCCTGTTCAGGTAGATGAATATCGCCTGCGCCGATATTCTCAAAAGAATAAAACTTAATCTTTTTATAAAGAGTGGCGACAAAGGTAACAAGAACATCTCCTACATTTAGCGAGAAATTCTTTTTTACTTCTCCCGAATCAACAGTCAATTCCCTGATATCGGAATCAACTTGAGCTTCTGTGTAATAATCTGCCTTTATCTCTTCAACAAATGCTTTTAATCCTTCGAGGTCAAGCTGTTTAACCTGATACTGCTGAGCTCCGTGAATATAAATCGCACCCTCGTAAAGAAGGAAAGGAACCGATTCCCTGTCAACTTCACCTATGATCTGATTATCATTTGATATATTAATTATTAAACAGTTGTCGGAAGACGCGCTTCTCAATGAAACGGAGTCCGCAGGATATGTCGTGCTTGACCAGTGATATTTGTTCCCGGATTTCTTTACAATGTTCTCGCTCTCAAACAGGTCAAGAATATCCTTTATCTCTTCCTTTTCTCCCCATTTCTCCCCTTCCGTGAAAGGAATCTCAAATGTCGCGCACTTGATATGATTTGCCTTGATAATTAAATTATCCGGATTAATTATTCCGCTTTCCGGAGCTGTTCTGAAAACATATTCAGGATGATTCATCAGATATTGATCGAGAGCATTCGACGATGCAACTAAAATACCGAGGGAGGTTGAAGATCTTCTCCCCGCTCTCCCTATCTGCTGCCAAAGACTCGAAATTGCGCCGGGATACCCGGAGACTATGCAGGCATCAAGGTTTCCGATATCAATACCAAGTTCTAATGCATTCGTTGAGACTACAGAAATAATATTTCTATCCTTGATTCCTTTTTCAATCTCTCTCCTTTCGTTTGGAAGATAACCACCGCGGTAGCCTGCAGTCTGGGTAACGTCAAAATTCTCCTTCTCGAGCAGTTTCCTTAAATGCGACAGGATAACTTCAACCCCGATCCTTGATCTTCCGAAAATAATTGTTTGAGTGTTCTTTTTAAATAATTCAAATCCCAACGAAACAACTTCGAGCAAAGGATTTTTCCTGATTCCCAACTCCTGATTCAGCAGAGGGGGATTATAAAGAATAATGAATTTCTCTCCTCTTGGCGCACCGTTATTATTTACCAGAACAACCTTCTCGCCGATTACCTTCTCGGATAATTCAACGGGATTATGAATGGTTGCTGAGCATAAAATAAATGTTGGGTCAGCACCGTAATAGTTCAAGATCCTCTTCATCCTCTTTATTACATTACTTAAATGGCTTCCGAAAATTCCGCGGTATGTATGAATCTCATCAATTACAACATACTTTAAATCCCGGAATAATTTTAACCATTTAGTGTGATGTGGAAGAATCCCCATGTGCAGCATATCCGGATTTGTAATGACGATCTGTCCCGTATCTCTAATCTTCCTCCGGACATTTGACGGTGTGTCTCCGTCGTATGTATATGTCTTTACTCCAAGCTTGCCAAGCGTATTAAGATTATAGAGTTCCAGGTACTGATCCTGGGACAGGGCTTTTGTCGGAAATAAATAGATTGCCCGGATTTTGGGATCCTTAACAATCGCGTCAAGAACAGGAATGTTATAACAGAGCGTCTTCCCCGATGCTGTCGGGGTCACAATAACAACATTCTCTTTATTTAAAATATGCTCTACGGCAGAAGCCTGATGACTGAAAAGACTTTCAATCCCGTTCTTATAAAGTGAGTCCCGGATCTTCTGATGGAGATGTTCCGGAATTTCCCGTAAATCCGCAGGTTTTGAACTCAGCTTCTTGATCTGAATAATATTATTCTTAAATTTTTCTTCTGTTAACAAGTCTTTTACAAATTCATCAATCATTTTTTACCCTTCTTTATTTTCTACTAATCCACTGCAAACCTGCCGACAATCTCCTTAAATTCAGAGGCAAGACCGTTTAATTCCTCTGTTGAATTCATAACTTCCCGCGTACTTACCGCGGACTGCCTTGTTACATTTGAAATATCCTTCATGGTTACAACGACCTGTTCTCCTGCCGTACGCTGCTGATGGGTCGCAAAAGAAATCTGCTTTGCAGCATCCGTTGTCTTCTCAACCATATCATAAATCCTCACAAGAAGATCATTAACCCTACCCGCATTGAGAACTCCTTCCTGAACCTTATGTATTTCATCTTCGGTAGACATTATTGAAGAATTAATCGAAATCTGAATTTCATGTATCAGGTTCCTGATCTCTTCCGTGGATTCCGCAACATTCTCCGCGAGTTTCTTTATCTCGACAGCAACTACTCCGAACCTCTTCCCTGCCTCTCCCGCACCCGCAGCTTCTATGGACGCATTGAGCGCTAATAGTTTTGTCTGGCCGGATATCTCATCTATTAATTCCACTATGTTTCCAATCTTATTCGATTTCTCTCCCAACTCACGAATCCTGCTTGATGTGTTTTGTGAAGATGTTTTTATTCCTTCAATGCTATAGAGGGCATCTGTCATTACTTTTGTTCCTTCCTGGCTGATTTTCAGGGTCTCTTCTGCAAGTTTTGCAACAATCTCTGAATTCTCTGCAATCTGAATTGCCGTGGTTGCAAACTCCTCTACGGTTGAAGATGTCTCCTCAACAGATGCCGCCTGCTCTCCGGCACCTGCAGCTAATTCCTCGCTCGCAGAAAGAATCTGTGACGATGAAGATGCTATCTTGAGACCCGCTTCACGTAAATTTAAAATGACCGTCTTTAGATTCTTTACCATCAGATCAAAAGAGGAGACCAAACAGTTTCCTGTTAATTTCTGCTGCTCTGCTAAAATTAGGTTACCCGATGAAATTATCTCCGCCTTCTCACTGAGAAGGAGCAATTTCTCTGTCATCCTTGTAAACGTAGATCCAAGGTCTCCTAAAAGCTTCTCTTTTAATGCCGGATTTTTTAAATCGTCTTCTTCTATCAACTCCGCTCTGTAATGCAATTTCCGGAGCTTCTCAACCATCATTGAAAATGCTTCGCCTAATTTACCTTTTGATTTTTTATCTAAAATTGGGTTCTTAAGATCATCTGACGCTATTAACTGCGCCTGTTCTGCAAGGGAATTTAAATTATCAAGCATCCTGTTAAAACTGATGATTGTCCAGCCGACCTCATCCTTCCCCTTCAATTCGGAACGAACTTCAATATTTCCGTCTTCAACCAATGCCATCGTCTTCCTCAGGTCTGCAAGACGCACAAGATTCTTATTCCCGAGAGAACTGATTAAAAACCCGGTGTATCCTAAAACAATGCACCTGACTATTTCAAATAACAGATTTATCTCCTTCCCTCCCAATGCAGTGCCCACAACCAACATACCTGCGTAGCAAATTATTGACATGCCGGTTATCAGCATTCCTAATTGTATCCCTAAATCAATCGCAGGATGCGCAATTACTAAAATATAAAGAATGAAAAAAGGACTGTGTGTAAATCCGGTATAATAAACAGCGATACTGATCGCAATTATGTCTGTAAAATTGGCAATCACTTCATATGAAATTTTAAAGAAATCCTTCTTGATGGACATATATAAGAATAAGCAGGTTGATCCCAGAACTATCGGGAAAAAAAATAAAATTACCCATGGAAATTCTGTCTTCCCTGTTAAGTTCCCGACAATAACTAAAAGGAGCCCGAGAACAAGGATCGCTAAACGATCCATAAGCCCCTTCATCGACTTTTCTTTATACTTCTCCCTCAACTCATAATCAAGCATGCTCTGAATATTCATCTCATCAGGTTTACTCACAGCGCACCCCCCGCTTTTTTTATATTTCAATTTCTAA
>JAQVHJ010000111.1 GCA_028696285.1 bacterium | reverse complement strand
AATGTGGAAAAGTAAAACATGCTATGATGAGAATAGGCATTTAGCGGATATGATTAAACACGGATTTGACAATCAATTATCAAAAAAAATTGCTAACGCAAAAATTTGATTGACATAGTAAGTCTGTGAAAAATTACATTCAATTGATTAATAAGTATCATAAGCTTATTGGTTCAAAGTAACCCTATTATTTCCTACAATAAAACGGCGTGATCCGCGCAGAGTCATGCATCCTTGTGGTGCATGGTGTTCGGTAGTTGAAAACACATTCAATTTTTGTAAAAGTATCATTTGATTTTTGGTTCAGTATATCTTCATGATCTTAAAGAATGTAAGTGAATTTCTCTTCTTAATCCCGTGCATCCTGCGACAAGCGAAGCGAAGTCGTCCCGATGTTTCAAGGAAACTATCGGGATCAATCTTCCTGTATTCATATTCTTGTTGTGCATGGGTGTGTTAAATTGTTAAGTCCGGCACTGACTTTTTACTAGTCCCAATCGGTGATCTTTTTATTTACTTCTTCGAGTTTTTTCTTTGCGAAATTTTTTGTTTCTTCGTCGGGTGCTTCACTGATTATTTTTTCATACATTGTTTTTGAATCTTTGAAATTGCCCATTCTATCGTAAGCTTCAGCTATTCTTAGTTCTGCGGGTACGACCCAGGTTTTATACTGTGAGAGGAGATAGACTATCTTGAAGAATTCATCGACTGCTTTTTTATACTCCCCTTCCCTGAAATACATATCGCCTATCCAGTAATTTGCTTCGGCGACTATTTCACCTTCCCCTTTTATGACTACCATCTGATACTCTTCCAGGGCCGCTTTGTTATCGCCTTTCAACTGGTATAATGTTCCCAGCTGGAGCCGGGCCTGGTTCTTTAATGTCTCGGACTCTGCCTGTTCAACGAGTTTATTGAATATATCAATCCCTTCATCTACCTTCTTACTGTCTCTGTATGCCAACCCGAGGTTATAATATACCTCCGCTCTCAGGATTGAAGACGGGTACTTATCCAGGAACTCGTTAAACTCTTCAATCGCCATTAAATAATTCTTCTCTTCATAATACATCTTCCCGAGCATTATCTTTGCTCTCTGTCCCCATTCTGTCTGGACATATTGAAGATGCACTTCATTTAATACTTCACGGGCTTTTTCGCGGTTCTTCTGATTGTAATAACATATCCCTATGAAATAATTTGCCTGCGGAACCATTTCTGAGTCTGAATATTTTTCAATTGTCTTTTCGAATTCCTTTATAGCTTTCGGATAATCATTCAAATTAAAATAATGCATTCCGAGTTTAAACTGTATCTCCGCTGCAAGTAGTGACTCAGGATACTTCTTCAGAAACTCTTCCGAGACTGTGATCGCTTCTTTATACTTCCCTAAATGATAATTGCACCATTCAATATTATACTCGGCCTTTGCGCGCAGCTCCCTGTCGGCGTTCCCGGATGAGACTACCCACTGATACGCCTTTATCGCCTCTTCATATCTCTTCAGGTTATACATACAGTCCCCTGCGCGGAACTTTCCAAGAACCGTGTAGTAATCCACATTATAATCACCGACCTTGTCAAATACAGTAATAGCCCCGGGATAATCACTCTTTGAAACGAGACACAATCCCTTCCAGAACTCGCTCCTGGCATTGTCCTCAGAACTGTAATTGGTTTTAATTATTTCATTAAAGTGATTTATCGCGGAATCAAGGTCCATGGACTTGTAATATGTCTTCCCTATCAGGAAATCAACTTCGGGAATTTTCTTGCTCCCCTTAAACTTCTCCTTAAATTCATTCAGGGTTTTCAGGGCGTTTTCATAATCACCCTGTTCATAAAAACTGAGGCTGTACTGGATAAACGATTTCTCCTGCAATTCACGATCTTTCGATGTGTTTGCGATATCGATGAAATACTCACCTGCCTTTTCAAATTCCTTCAATTCAAAATGCGACCATGCAATCCCGAACTTAGTCTTGTCAATCCTTGAATCGTCAGGATACTCCTTGAGTAATTGACTGTAATATTTAATCGCCTGATTATAATTTTTCAGTTTATAATACAGTTCACCAAGCCAGAACATTGATTCTTTAAGCGTCTCCTGGTCATTGGAACAGTTACCTGCAAGATTGATTTCAAGATTATTAATCGCAAGCTGGGGTGAGTTTGTATTCATTAAACACAATGCCAGTTTAAACCGGACACTGCAGTCGATCTTGTCAATATTTGTATTGGCAATCTTTTTATAATATTCCAATGCCTTATCATACTTCGCGGTGTTGTAATATGAATCACCGATCAATTCATATAACCTTAATTTGAATTCCTTATCCATGCTTGCCTTCGACTTCTCTTCCCAGAACTTCGCCGCCTTATCAATCTCTTTATTGCTTATATAGAGATTGCCGAGGTTGATTATGGCCTTTTCAACGGTCTCTTTGGGATTTGCAGGAGTAGTCAGCGATAAGTAGATCTTCTCGGCTTCAGGGATCTTTTTATTCTGTGCATAGATATCTGCAAGGAGAAAATCAAGTTCACTCCCGTATTTCTTCACTCCGCCCGAATTCTTCAGTTCAAGACATGCCTTCTCTGCAGAATTGTAATCACCCTTCATGTAATATACCCAGGCAAGTGACCACAAACCTTCAAGGTAATATTCACTTTTCTTCTTAACAAGCATCTCAAAGTATTTTTGTGATGAATTGTAATCTTTAAGAAAATAATACGAGTCGCCAAGGATAAATAGGGCAAGCGGTGAGTATTCTTCCTGCTTTAATTCTTTCAGTCTTTCAACTACTCTCTTGAAATCTTTTTCCTTGTAATATATGTGAGCAAGTTTAATTGTAATATTATTCCTGAGAGTTCCTTCGGGGTAATTTTTCAGGTACTCCTCAAGAAGAACTTTTGCTTCATCAAATTTCTCCTGGTATGTAAGGACCCAGCCTAAAGATAAATAACTCAGTTCTGCAAAGCTGGTTTTGGGAAATTCCTTTATCACGATTCTGTAACTCTTCCCGGCATTTTCGTAATCCTTCTCTGCAAAATAAATCTCGCCGAGGAAGTAATGGGAAGGCGCTTTCTTATTCGATTTCGGATATTCAGAATTGAATTGATTGAATTTCTCGATGGCTTTGTCATAATCCTTTTTCTGGTAATAACTCTGAGCTATGCGGAACTTTGCATCTTCCTGAAATTTCGATGCAAGGTAATCAACCAAGAATTTTTCCCAACCTTCAATCGCTTTGTCGTACTTCTTCATTTTAAACAGGCATTCTGCGGAATAGAACGCGGCGTTCTCCTTATACTGCGATTCGGGATAAAGGAGAATGAATTCATTGAATTTCTGATTGGCTGTATCGTAAAATCCGTCTTTATACGCATTATACGCTATCTTATACGCAGATTCGTCATCTGCGCTCCAGCCGGGGATGGAGAAGATTAGTAAGATCAGAACTGATATTAGCACCAGGGGAAATTTTTCTCTGTTCATAGATTTGGTCTCTCTTATTTTTCTTGTTACTGTTTATCATTTACGAAATAAACTGTTATTTATTTTTATAATATAACGTTTTAATTCCGATATGTATCAGAGCCGGAATAATCTTTACTCCCTTCTCATTTGAGAACAGCCCAGCCCCTCCGCCGGTAACGATTACCTTCACAGGCGGTTCCAGCTCCTTCTTCAGACGCTTTATCACATCGGTAAGGCCGTGTCTGATTATGTTCCTCACACCGGCTGTGATAGACTCTTCGGTTGTCTTCCCGGGAAATACTTCCGGCTGGTTATCCGTAATGACCGGAAGGAGACTGGTTTTCCCCAGAGACTCGTACATTAAAAACTCACCCGGGAAAATGAATCCGCCGGTAAACTCCTTCTTTGAATTAAGTGCGTTTACGGTTACTGCAGTTCCGAAATCAATTACGATACAGCTCGTTCTGAATAGTTCCGAAGCCCCGGATAAATTTGCAATCCTGTCATTTCCGAGCTGCTTCGGTTTTTTATAAAGGTTTATGAAATTAAGCTGGTTCGTATAAGAAACATGAAATATTTCTCTTATATCAGATATTAAATCATTCAGATTCTCTTCCTTCTCTTTATTAACCGAACATACCGCGATTGCTTTACTTCCCTTAATTAAATCTGACACCTTTTCCCGGACAGATTCTTCTGAATAACCAAGCCTGAATATTGACAGTATCTTCTTCCCCCTGAATTTCGCAATGGAGATGTTGCTGTTGCCGAGACTTACCGTGGTTAATTCATTCATTAAAATACCTTCTTAATTGTTCCTATCATGAACTTTTCCAGGACTCCTGAATCTTTATGCAGGATTAAATATCCGTTCTCATCAAAATCGGAAGCAATCCCGGTAATTGAATTACCCGAAACTGACAACTCGATTTTTTTCCCGATTATATCGGAGTATGACCGCCACTTCTTATATACCTCCAAGGGTGAATCCTTCAGGAGTTCATATTGATTGTCAAGGTTGAACATGAGGTTTGAAAAGAGATTTACCCTGTTCACCTTCCTGTTCAGTTCAATCTCTAACGATGTCGCGTGCTCATTCAATTCAACGGGAAACTCGTCCTTTGCCAAATTGACATTTATTCCTATCCCGACAACGATAAATTCCAAACCGCTCATTGAAATCTTACCTTCTGAAAGTATCCCGCAGAATTTCTTCCCGTTAATCATTACATCGTTCGGCCACTTAATCTTCGCATCGAGTTCAAATAACTGCTTCACTGATTCGACCACCGAGACCGCAGAGAGCAAAGTAAATTTCTCCACGCTGATCGTATTGACCGGGGGCCTGAAAATTATTGAGAACCATAATCCTGAATCTGACGGGGAGAACCAGGATGACCTGCCTTTCCCCCGGCCCTGGCGCTGACGCTCGGCGATTACGACAGTTCCTTCTTCCTCACCCTGAATCGCTAAACGCATCGCAATGTCATTGGTTGAAAGGACATCAAAGAACGGAATTATCTTCCGCGCAACGGTCTTGGTATGCATAACTATATCAGCAAGAGAGAATATCTCAGGATACCCTTCAAGCCAGATATGTGTGTCGGATTCATTAACCTTGATTCCGTAGTTCTTCAGAGAATGTATCAGCTGATTCAAAGTGTCCCTGTTTATCTGAAGGTCGGTCTCTATTACTTTCTTGGAGATCTTTTCAGATAAATGCTCCTGGAGGTAATTTAAAAACTTAACCTTTCGTTCGGGTGACATTTCTTTTCCTGTTTATAATATGTACTTACTCACATCTTCACTTGAGATTATATCCTTGAGCCGGTCCTTGACATACTTACTTGTAATCTGAATGGTCTTCCCGCCGAGGTCTTCCGCTTCATACGAAACCTCTTCAAGCACCTTCTCAAGAACTGTGTGAAGCCTTCGCGCACCGATATTTTCAAGGGTTTCATTGATTGAATATGCAATCTCTGCAAGTGTACGGATTGCGCTCTTCTGAAAATTCAATTCAATTCCTTCTGTCTTCATTAACGCTATGTACTGTTTAATCAGGGCATTCCTCGGTTCAACAAGGATCCTTTCAAAATCATCTGTATCAAGTTTCTTCAATTCAACTCGTAATGGGAACCTGCCCTGCAGTTCCGGGATCAGGTCAGACGGCCGGGACATATTAAATGCGCCCGCTGCTATGAAAAGGATATGATCCGTCCTGACTATCCCGTATTTTGTTGTAACCGAACTTCCTTCTATGATCGGAAGGAGATCCCTCTGAACGCCTTCACGTGAAATGTCAGGACCTGCGCCCTTCGCCCCGGAATATGCGATCTTATCCATCTCATCAATGAAAATGATCCCGGTCTCTTCCACTCGCTTCTTTCCCTTCTCCATTACAGCGTCCATATCAATTAATTTATCCGCCTCTTCACTCTCAACGATCTTGTACGCTTCCGGGACAGGGAACTTGCGGAGCTTGGTCTTGCCGGGAACAATGTTCTTGAACATATCCTTAAAATTAAAGTCCATCTCTTCAATCCCCTGGTTTGAAAATATCTCGACCATGGGGCTCGGATACATCTTCTCTACTTCCAATTCGACGTCCTTATCGTCATAATCGCCTTTCTTGAATTTCTCCAGGATCTTCTCGCGCGTTCTCCTCTTCCTCTCTGCAGCATCGGAATCATCACCTTCTGCAGGGGGAGGTTCATTACCAAGAAGTATCGAGACCATCCGTTCTTCTGCGCGTCTTTTTGCTTCGTCTTTCACATCATTAAAACGTTCACGCTTCACCATTGAGATTCCTATCTCAACCAGGTCCCGGACCATTGACTCTACATCCCTCCCGACATACCCGACTTCAGTGAACTTTGTCGCTTCAATCTTCAGGAACGGCGCTTTTGCCAATGTTGACAGGCGCCGCGCTATCTCAGTCTTCCCGACTCCGGTCGGGCCGATCATGATTATATTCTTCGGGTACACTTCATTCTGAAGGTCAAGAGGCAGTTTCTTCCTGCGCCAACGGTTACGTAGCGCAACTGCAACAGCTTTCTTCGCGTCATTCTGGCCGATGATATAGTTATTAAGTTCCTTCACCACACTTTTTGGTGTGAGCTCTTCATATTCCTCTTCGATTCCGTTCTTTATTGGGAGCTCATTATTCTTTTTCAGCTTCGACATTAATCAATTCCTCCTTTCCGATCTTTTTTAATCTTATGAAACTAAATGTTAATCCTCCGCCAAAGAAGATTATACCTACAATCAGCATTGCAATCCAGCCCGGGAGGAAAAGAATCAGGAATAACGTAAGCAGTCCTACCCCGAACAGCATTGCAAATAAAATTATTATATCAAGCAGAATATTCGGTTTCTCAAAATCCTTGTCTGCTTCCTTTATCTCGCCGTAAATTGCATTGTATTCATTCTCCTCTTCTTCTGAAAGCTTCTGATGCTTCCACCCGAGAATAATTGAAAGGATAAGGAAAAATACCAGCACAAGAAAACCGCCAAGGAAAATTGTCAAAGTCGAATAATCAGCCAGATCCGTATGTTCAATATCAATAAACATCTGATATGTTGTTATTCCTAAAGAGATCAGCAGGAAAATCGGTGTAAAGAATCTGATAAAAATATCCCACCAGATCCCAATCTTAAACTCTGAAATACTATTGACATACCTTCTCAGTTTTCCTGAACCGAATACCCAGCCAATAACAATACATTCAAGCAATCCCACTACAACTAAACCGTAATTACTCAGGAAATAATCGGTAATGGACAGCCAATGCACTCCGGATTTTGTGGTAAAGATCAAGCCGAGAATGAATCCGACAACCGCAATCGCAGTATTTGCTGTTTTCCTGGTTATGTGATACTTGTCCATT
>JAQVHJ010000110.1 GCA_028696285.1 bacterium | reverse complement strand
CGTCCTTGAAACTACCTCATTCCATTCTGATACCGCTCCTGACAGCATTTCGTGTAATACCATTGATAAGGGAGAAGGGTTCTGATAAAATATTCACGCTTAAGTTGAAGAATGAGATACATTCGCATAAAAATTTCTTTACCCGTTTACAATCATACAGGAAACTGCTTCTGCCTTTGATAGTAGAATCTTTAATCCTTGCGCGGAAACTTGCAGTGGTTCTTGATTTACGGGGATTTCGAAAAGAAGGTTCTCTCCCTATCTCGAGGAAAAAAAGTATTACTTTTTCTGAGAGTCTTATTTTAATGTTTCTCGGGATATTTTTTATTTCATATATTTTATTTCAAAAACGAATAATGTAAAAAGGAGCACGATTTATGAAGGTATTTTCGGTGTTTGGCCATTCAAAGACAGGAAAAACGACGACTGTTGAATTGATCATTCAAGAGCTGGTTCGTAGGAAGTACAAGGTCGGTTCAGTGAAGGATATTCATTTTCAGGAATTTAAGATAGATAAAGAAGGAACCGACACTTACCGTCATAAGGCTGCGGGTGCGGAACCCGTAACAGCGCGCGGATTAAATGAGACCGATATCATGTTCAAGGAACGAAAGAGTTTACGTGAAACTATTCAGCATTATGATGTTGACTGGGTTGTATGCGAAGGGTTCTCTGATGAGATTCTTCCGAATTTCCTTTCACTTGAAGATAAGAAGGATCTTGAAAAAATAGATGATTTTACCATCGGTTTAACCGGAAAAATTTCTTCTAACCCGGACAGCACGCTTCCGCTTCCAGTCTTTGATGCAACAAAAGATATTAAGAAACTGGTAGATTTCATTGAAGAGAAAGTCCCGGAAATTCTTCCCGGGTTTACACATGAAATTTGCGGCGAATGCGGTTTTGACTGCAGAGCAATATTAAAAAAAATATTAAAGGAGAATGGAGATATTTCACTCTGTCATGTACGGCAATTCGGGGTCAAGGTAAAGGTTGGAACAAAATACCTTCCCTTGAAACCGTTTGTAAAGGATATTTTAGCAAGGGTTTACGTAGGCGCATTATCTTCACTTACCGGATTTGAGAACGGTAAAAAAGTTATTGTGGAGATTGAAGGTTTATATCTTAACTTTAAAAAGGAGGAGAAATAAATGAAGTTTTCTTTCAAAACTCCGGTAGTTGTTTTTCTTTTCTTGATTTTTATCCTTTCAGCATTTAGTGAAGGGATGAATGAAGAAGAGTATCTCAACATAGGAGAAATCTATGTAGTAGGAACACCTGAATTCGATAACAGAGAAATAATCGAAGAGAAAGAATTCAAGGCAATGAACCCTGTAACTATTGACCAGGCAATTGAAACAGTTCCCGGGGTTGATGTTTCTGTCGGTCAAAAAAATTCATATGAACTTACTCTGAGAGGTATTTCTCAAAGTAAAATATCCCTGATGCTGGATGGAATTCCGCTGTATGAACCGTATTACTATGAAACGGATCTCTCGATGGTTAACCTCTCCGCAGTTTCACAGTTAAGCGTATCTAAGGGATATGCTTCTGCTGAATACGGTGCAAATACCCTTGGCGGTGTTATTAACATGATTACGAAGGAATCAAGTGACACCCCTGTCCTTTCGATTTCCGCATCATTCGGAAATAATAACACCATCTATTCAGATATCCTTACAAGTAAATCTTTCGGAAAACTGGATATCCTTTTTGGACTCAATTACGGGAAATCCGACGGATATTCATTGTCAAAAGATTATGAAGAAAATATTAATGAAGACGGAGATGTAAGGGAGAACAGTAATTTTGACAAACTGGGAACTACCCTCCGCTTTGCATATCACCCGATTGAAAATTCAACCATTGCTTTTTCTAATTATTATTTCTCAGGAACAAAAGGGTTACCATGGGATGAAGAAGCTGAAAGAGATCCATGGCGATATTTCAATGAACCGAGGTACTGGGACTTTTCTGAGTATTTAAAAAATATTAATGCTCTCGATTTCAATTTTGTCTTCGAGAATTTTCAAATTAAGGAGAAGATTTATCATATAAAAACTGACAATACCCTTGACATGTATGTTGATAAGGATTTTGAGGAACTTGCAGAATCAGATACATTTGACGATTATACATTCGGTCATAAATTCGGGCTTGTTTTGTTCAATGAAAATAATTCCGAGTTTACAATGGGCTTTGCATACAGGAAAGATTTCCATAAGAAAATTGCCGATTCATTTTTCTATGATGAGATTGAGTATGACGAGATATCTCAGGAAATTTACACTGTATATGCAGAGAACAGGGCATATTTCTTTGATTCAAACCTTTATATCCAACTCGGAATGAACTATGACACACTCCGCTCACGCGGGTATAAAGTTTGGATGGAAGGCGATACTGATATTGAAGAAGCTGACGGGAAACCTATTGATTCATATAATCCAAATCTTTTGGTCAGCTGGAATATTTTAGAACCGGTTACTATCGGAACTTCAATTCAGAAGAAAACACACTACCCTTCAATGAATCAAATGGCAAATAACCTCGACCTTGGACTTGATATCACAGAGCTCAGGCCTGAATCATCTGTTAATAAAGAGGTATTTGTTCAAGCAAAATTTGATAAATATTCAGCGAAGTTATCTGTTTATCACTACGATATCAAGGACTTAATAGAAAGAGATGATAAAGGTGAACCGTACTTCAATCTTCAATCTGCAGTTATCACTGGTTCTGAAATCTCTGTTTCGGGGAAACCTTTTGAATTCTTCTCATTTAACTTGGGATATTCAATGAACAATCCAATGTCAGAAACAGGTGAAGAAAATCCCGGAGGGTATATGGAAGAATTGCCATATACTCCTAAAACTACAATCTTTGTCGGATTAAATTTCTCATATTTTGTTGATTTAAACTTGAATATTCGCTCGCACCAGCTTGCTTATGAATATTTCAATATCGCAGAATGGGGTGACCCGGATTTATGGGTAAAAGAAGAAATCCCGGCATTTACGGTAATTGACCTCAAACTTCAGAAAACATTCTTTGAGCATTATACTGCATTCGTAATTGCAAGAAATTTACTCGATGTTGATTATTATGAAGAATCATATTTCCCTGCCCCTGGATTAAACTGGCAGGTAGGATTTAAGTACGAATTCTAAATCATGAATTTACTGGAAATAGAAAATCTAAATGTCACACTTGGAAATAAACAGATTATTAAATCTATTTCTATCTCTTTGACCAGAGACCGGAACCTGTTAATCTCCGGAAAAACAGGTTCCGGTAAAACTACCTTATTTAAAGCAATATTGAAAATGATTCCCGCGTCCTTTGATAAGTTTATTATCTTTGGAAAGGACTATTCAGAAATTAATCACAATGAGATAGGGATAAATACTTGCTTTTCTTTTCAGGAACCGGAAACTTCATTCACCGAAATAACTGTTATTGATGAACTCAACTCAGTTTTGAAAGACGATCAGCTTATCAATCCATTTATTGAAACATTTAACTTCAAGAAATTCATTCAAATGAATCCATTCAAACTATCCCAGGCTGAGAAAAGGATTCTCTCTCTATGCGGAATCTTTGATTCAAATAAAAAACTATTTCTTCTTGATGAACCGACTTCAGACCTTGACCCGATTAATCAGAAAAAAATCCTTGAAATACTGAAGAATACAAGCACTCCAAAACTCATCTTTTCTCATGATAAATTTTTACTGAAGTCGAATTTGGGGACAGTCCTTTCCCTTGAATAAAAATACAAAAAATTAAAATTTTTCTAAAAAGACCCCATCTTTTATTGTTTTTTAAGTAGTCTCTTTAATTTTTGTCAAAAAATCAGCATTTTTCATATAAAAAAATGTCAATCATACAAAAAACTGTCATTTTTCAATCTTCAAAAAAGGTAAAGGACCGTCCCCAATTAAGATAAAATTGCTGCGATGCAGGCCACATTAACTATATCTTCATCGGAACATCCGCGGGAAAGGTCGTTTACAGGTTTTGCAAGGCCTTGAATAATTGGGCCGATTGCTTCTGCTTTTGCTAATCTCTGTACAAGTTTATACCCAATATTCCCCGAATTGAGGTCAGGGAAGATCAGGACATTTGCATCCCCGGTTATTTTTGAGCCGGGCGCTTTTTTCTTTGCGACTTTTGGAACTATTGCCGCATCGACCTGAAACTCACCGTCAATAATAATATCCGGTCTCTTTTTATTCACAATTGCTAATGCATTTTTTACTTTATCAACCGATTCATGGTCTGCTGAACCTTTTGTAGAAAATGAAAGTAATGCAACCTTCGGAACGAAGCCAAGGAGTTTTTTTGTATTATCTGCAGTCATTATTGCAATATCTGCAAGTTGGTTCTCATCGGGATCAGGGATAATTGCGCAATCCGCAAAAATCAGGACGCCGTTATTCCCGAATTCCGTTGCGGGGGTAACCATTATAAAAAAGCTGGAGACGGTTTTAATCCCTTCCGCAGTTCCAAGCACTTTAATCGCTCCCCTTAATACATCAGCAGTTGTATTAACTGCCCCTGCAACAACAGCATCCCCTAAACCATTCTTAACCATTAATGGCGCATAGAATAAAGGATTTCTCATTGCAACCTTTGCCTCTTCGAGCGACATGCCTTTATTCTTCCGCAGTTCATAATACTGGTTTACATACTTATCAAATTCCTTTGAATCTAAATGATCGATTATCTCAACTCCTTTTAAATTAACCGGGATATTATCAGCAAGCAATTTAATCCTTTCCGGATCTCCGATTAATTTTACTTTTCCTAAACCTAATTTAACAATCTTTGATGCCGCTATTAAGGTTCTTTCATCGTGCGCTTCCGGAAGAATAATTGTTTTCTGCAGAGATTTTGCTTTTTCACGGAACATTTGAATAAAATCCATTTTTACTCCTCTCCTTTTACAATTTAAATTTTGTTTTTATATTTAGAATCCGATTATACGCATCGGTAATCCGTTTCTTTGAAATCTTTCCCTTTTCAACGAATGAAATTATTTTTTCTATTGCTTCGACCTGATCTTTCAGGAAACCCGATATCAATAAAATATCACAACCTGCCTGGTATGCCAGAACACTTGCTTCCGGAATAGAAAATTTTCCTGTAATTCCTTTCATGGGCAGATCATCTGAAATTATTATCCCTTTAAATGAGAAATCCTTTTTAATTTGATCTATAACCGTTTTAGATAAAGTAGCAGGCATATCATCATCGCAGTAATTTTTTATATTTAAATGACCCATCATCAATGCGGGTATTTCATTCTCAATCGCAATCTTAAACGGAAGAAGGGATTGCCCTAATGTGATTATATCTGATTCAATTACCGGAAGTACCTTATGTGAATCTTTTGAAGTCAAGCCATGCCCCGGGAAATGTTTCCCGACAGGAATTACACCGGCATCAATCATTCCCTTTGCATACATCCAACCTAACTCCGCAACCATTTTCGGTTCAGTACCGAATGACCGGGTTCCTATCACAGAATCGGAGCCGGGGTAAAAATCAACGTCAAGAACAGGCGCATAATTCAGATTGAATCCTAACTTCACGAGATCCCTTGCTAAAGTATTGGCTAACTTATAAACCTTCTCGGGTTTATTCTCCTTCCCTAACTCGGACATGTCGGGCATCTCTGTAATCCCTTCCTTTATCCTGCGAACATGGCCGCCTTCCTGGTCAAGAGAAATAAATAAAGGTACTTCTGAAATGGATTGGAACTCTTTTATAAGGTCTTTAACTGTTTTTAAATCGGGGATATTTTCAGAAAAGAAAATCAACCCGCCTATACAGTGATCCTTTATGATCCTTTTCATTTCAGGAATTTCACTGTTCCTGAATCCGAAAAGAAAACTCTGGAGTGCTTGAACCACCAATTGTTCCATTAATCTCTCTTCATTTTTTTTGATGTGATTATTAAAATTGAATTCTCTGTGAGAATTTCCTTATTCGTTTTTTGTAATTTCTCAATAGTTTTAATACCGGTATTATATTCATTTTCCGATATAATGGTCAATTCTGAAATATCTCGATTGACAGCATCTTCCCTGATTTTTTTCAAATCATCAAAAAATATCCTCTTCTCCAATCTTGCTTCTGACTTGAAATTAAATTCCTCCAATTTTTTCATGATCTTGTTCACCTGCCAGAACCTTGCCTTATCTTCCGGAAAAGTTGATGGGAAAAATTTATATACCCACCATTCCTCCATTGAATACGGCTCAATATCCTTCAATATCAATAAACCGTTCCCCTTTAAACATCGTGAAATCTCCGACAATACCTTTAATTTATCATGGAAATGGTGAAAAGCAAAATTACATACAATACAATCAAAAAAATTATCAGGATGTGGAATATCTTCTGCATTTCCACAGGAAAAGCTTAAAAACCAATCAGGATTTTTCTGCTTTGCAATATCCAGCATCTCTTCAGAAGAATCCAGGCCAAACCATTTAATCCTGTCAAAATCATCTAACTCACTATGTGTTTTGATAAAATTACCCGTACCGCAACCCAAGTCAAGAATCTGCAGTTCTTTTTTCCTTGATCTTCTGACAAACTCAGTTAATTCCGAACATACAGAACAATCCTTTCTCAAGCGATTCCCGTCATATTTTTTTGCAATATTAGAATAGTCAGTAATCTTCACAAAATAAAAACTCCGAATAATTTAATTAATTTTATCACGAATAAGTTAAATTTTCAAATGATTTTTTATTTTTTTTAGGGGACAACCGTTGCAAGGTTGCAAGAGCCTTTTTAATTGTTGGAATGTTGGGAGTTTGTATATTATCTCCGGAAATTAATGGGACACTCCTTTTAGTTGAATTTTTAGTGATTCTTATTGAACAAAAGATTTTTCTATGAATTTGATACTTTAAAACATTAACGGAATCTCCCAAATCCTTCTTTTTACTATTTTTCCAAGGATACGATACTTAGAACACTTCTTGCAACCTTGCAACGGCTGTCCCCTATATTTTTCTTGACATTATTTGTTTATATTGTTATAATATAAAGTTAAACTTAAGGAGGAATTATGTTTGATTCTAATTTAAAGAAGACTGATCCTGAGATCTATAAGGCGATTCAACTGGAAACGCGGCGGCAGGAATATACTCTTGAACTGATTGCTTCGGAGAATTTCGTATCGGAGGCTATTTTCGAAGCAATGGGTAATGTAATGACGAATAAGTATGCGGAGGGTTATCCGGGGAAGAGATATTACGGCGGTTGGGTAAATGTTGATATTGCGGAAGAACTGGCGATTGCGCGCGCTAAGGAATTATTCCAATGCGAACATGCGAATGTCCAACCACATTCCGGGTCTCAGGCAAATATGGGAGTTTATTTTACATTACTTAAACCGGGCGATACATTTATGGGAT
>JAQVHJ010000109.1 GCA_028696285.1 bacterium | reverse complement strand
TTTGCGATTCCGCGGTTAATAAATCCTCTCTGCGTCCTCAGCGTCCTCTGCGGTGATAAAATATTTTGTCTTTCAGTTCACTGTTCACCAATCACGATTTATATCTTCTCTTCTTAATCCTTATTATCCCTGCAAAAAACGACATTCAATTTCTCTTTAAGTAACATTTGATCTCTGGTTCAGTACTTCATAATTATCTTAAAGTAAATAAGTAAATTTTCATCCTTCTGCGATTCTGTGGTTAATAATGATATTTTCTCTATTCTGAGTTTTTGCGGTAAAATTATATTTTCAAACTTCTCTACAGTTAAAAATAAATGTTTTGTGTTTTTGTTGTTTAATTCAGCTTTTTCAACTACCGTCCCAGGCATGAAAATCTGTCACCGATTTTAAGACGGTAGCCATTTATGAAATCAACAGCAGTCATAGATTTCTTATTCTCGGGCTGAATCTGCTTTATCAATAACGCGTTTGTACCGCAATTAATGATAAATCCGAATTTAGGTACTATCCCGATTATTGTTCCGGGAGGATATTCTTCAAATGTTTTTTCAATGAATTCAACGTTAAGAATTTTAACAAGTTTTTCATTATAATATGTAAAAGATCCTGGCCACGGATTATACGCCTTTATTTTACGATATATTAAATCTGCATCTTCTTCCCAGTTAATTAAACCTTCGCATTTATTTATCAGATTTGCTTTCGTAACATGAGCAGTGTCCTGTTTAGTTTTATTTACTTGATATTGTTTAAAATGGAGTAGGACTTCGATTAATAATTCTGTTCCTATATGAACCAGTTTTTCTTCAACTTCACAGGTCGTTTCATCCGGGTGAATTATATAGTTTTGAGACTTATAAATGTCTCCGGAATCCAATTCTTTTGCAACATCCATGATTGAAACTCCGGTCTCCTTTTCACCGTTAAGTATTGCTGTTGCAACAGGTGATGCCCCCCGGTATTTTGGCAATAGAGAGAAATGTATATTCAATGCGGCAAACTTCGGGATACTTAAAAGGTTTTGCGGAAGTATTTTTCCGAATGCAACAACAACAAAGAAATCAGGATTTAAATTTTCAATCTTACTCCGGAACTCTTCATTTTTTAAACGCTCCGGCTGAAAAATTGTCAGGTGATTTTTTACAGCAAGAACCTTTACCGGTGGATGAGAAACAGACCTGTTTCTTCCTGAAACAGTATCCGGTTTTGTTACGGCTGCTTGAATGATAAAATCATTTTCTATCAATGTTTTTAATGTATATGCCGAGATTTTTGGTGTGCCGAAAAATATAATTGATGGTTTTGCGGGGGTCATCCCTTTTCCTTCAGTTTCTTCAGGTCCTTCGCGATCTTATGCTTATTTATCGTTGAAATTCTATCAATGAATAATATCCCATTTAGATGATCAAATTCATGCTGGATCACCCTTGCCAATAAACCTTCAGCTTCCCTTTCAATGAGTTTACCGTCAAGATTATATCCGCGAAAAAGGATTTTTATGGCACGCTTAACTTCACAGTGAATATCCGGAACAGAAAGACAGCCTTCTTCCAACTTTTCACTTCCTTCCTTCTCAACAATCTCAGGATTTATAAGCAAAAGTTTTTCTCCGTCTTCATAGTACTTTTTTGTGTCAATAACAAACAGCTTCTTACTTACCGAAATTTGCGGGGCGGCAAGACCCAGTCCTTCATATTCATATAAAGTGTCATACATACTGTTGATCAAATCAATCAGTTCCTGATCGATATCCGTTATGTCTTCCGCCTTCAACCTGAGAATAGTATCAGGAAATGTCGTTATTTTTAATAAACTCATTTTTACTTTCTCCTTTTTTTATTATATCATTAAATTTTAAAAAAGTCAAGATTCCCAAAATAATTTTAATCGTTGAATCCCAAAATGCTCATTATACAGGCGTCCGGAGTATTAACCAAATAAGGTTTATATTATGTAATATTGATGTATTAAATAACCATAATACTTGTGAAGACCCTTCGCCCCTTTCCCGATTTCGTGGAACCTCCATCGGGACTGCTTTGTTGGTGGTAAGTGAAGAGTGGAAGGTGGATAGTGAAATGAAGATGAAAAAGACAAAATTATTAGTACGCAGGACTATGAATCATATGTTTATGATACAATTCTTTCGTTATCGAGCTCTGCGAGATCTAACTAGCGAAGCGAAGCGTCAATCACGGTTCATCCCGATTTCGTGGAACCTCCATCGGGACTACATTGTTAGTGGTAAGTGGAGGGTGGAGTGTGGAGAGTGGAATGAATATGAAAAATACAAATTGCGTACTCGCAGCGAATCACAATTACCGTTCCCCGTTCCCCGTTTACCGTTAACCATTTACCGTTCACCGTTTACCGTTCACCGTTTACCGTTCACCGTTCACCATTGATCATTCTATTGATTCAAATGTTCAAAATATGATTTGAGGAATTCCTTGTAGAATTCCGGATAGTTTTCATTCCAGAAATTTTCAAAATCAAGGAACATATCTTGCTCAATGAAATTCGGTTCCTGGCTTTGCTGAAGTTCCTTCATTTTTTGTTTATCCAGTTCAGCTTTCCGTTTCTTTTCATAATCCTGTTTATTAATTGATTTCTGTGCATCGAGCATTCTTTGAAGGATTTTCTGTTGTTTCTTCTGTGTTTCAACGCCTATGTCGAGTTCCTTAATGTTTTTCTCAACATCCTTCATATCCTCTGCTGTCTGGTCTAAATCCCCTAAAAGTTTCTGCTGCCCGTCCAGTTCCTTCAGTTTTTTATTCAACTCTTCCAATGCCTTCCTGATTGATTCCTGCTCCTTCGTCATCTGCTCAAACATCTCCAACTCACTTTTTTCCGGAACACGCCCCTTCATCTTTTCAGCAAGTTCCTTTAAGAATTCGTTCAGGTCACCCTGCTGCTGTGACAGTTTCTCAAGCATCTTCATCATCTGTTCCATACTCGTACTGTCGCAATCTGAACAGGCCTGTATATCCATCTTCAGCTTCATCAATTCAAGAATAGTCAGATTGATATTTCTATATGCTTGAACATTGAAACTGATCCCCGAATTCACTTCCCCTGCCGAGATAATTCCTGCAGAGGTTTCCAGGGATTTAATCGCAGCTGAAATCCTTTCTGTCAGTTTATCATCCAGCATAATTGTCAGTTTACCAAGTTCCAGTAACATTTCTGAATACCTGTGCAGCTGTCTGACAAGAATATCTGATGAATTCAGTATATCATCCTTCATATTTCCTGAACTCTTCCCTATTTGAAATCTATTCTCATCAATAACATCATTTAATTGCTTGAGATACCTTGAATTTTCGATCCCGTCTCTAATCAGGAGATTAATTAAATCTATCTGTCCTTCCTGCCCCTTCATCTTTAAATCATCAAGGTTTTTCCTTAGGTTCTTCCTCAATCGTTCAAGATCCTTCTTTAATGATTCGGTTCCCTTCTTTGATTTTGTATTGTTCTTTTCCTTCAAATCCTTTTCAAGCTCTTCAGACGATTCCTTCATACCCTTAAAATCAGCATTCGCTTCGGTCTTTTCCAGCTCTTTTGATTCCTCGCTCTTAGTTTCCTTCATCTTTGCAATCTGTTCATTTAGTTCCTTCTCCAACTCCTCAATGCCTTTGGTTACTTCCTCCTGTTTAATATCGAGATTCTCTTCAGTTCCAATTCCTTTATTGATCTCCTCCTCTTTCTTTATTAACTCATCGGTTTTAGTTACCAGCTCTTCAATCTTCTTTTCCAGCTTCAGTCGTTCCAGTTCCTTTATCAAACGGTCAAGCATCTCCTGTAGCTTCTTTGAATCCTGCTTAATCGCTTCATTATTCTTCCGGAGATTCTGCTGATTCTCATTGTTAAGCATATCATTTAATTTATTCAGGATCTCCTTCATCTTCTCGTCCATAACCTGATCTAAGAGTTCCTTGACTTTATCCATTCTCTCCTCAACATCCTGTAATTGTTCTGAATCAAAATCCAGTTCTGATTGTGTCTTCTTTAATTCCTCCTGAAGTTTCTGAGCATCTGTTATCAATTCTTCCTGTTTCTTCTTCAATTCTTCAAGCTTCTTCTTATCAGACCAGGTTATCTTATCTTCATTCTGCAATTCGTACTTCTTCATAATTGCATTCAATTCCAATTGAATCTCACTGCTTTCACGCTTAATATCTTCAAGCGCTTCAACAACATCCTCGCCTTGATCAACCAACTCCTCCAACTGCTCTTCAATCTTTTTAAATGAAATTGTAAAAGTTTGAGATACCCCTATATTTCCGGGATTGGCATTATCAATAACCTCAATATGATAACTTATAAAATCCTCCGGCTTCAGTTGAATGACGGAAAGCGGCCAATTGAAAAGGATCTTGTCACTCTTTGTATGCTGAGTATATTCCTTTAACGGCACAGTATATTTCTGGTCATAATCCGAAATAAAGAACACGAGTGTTGCAGAAACTAAACCGTAATCATCCTCGGTAAATATCTCCAGCTCAATCTTTTGATTTACATCCTTAAGTCTTAAATCTGTTCCTGGTTTAGTAACCTTTACGACCGGCGCAAAATCTGGGATCACTTCAATATTATAAACATTCGATTCAAATAAAATTCCGTCAGAATCAAACACCGTAATGTTATATGTGAAACTTTCATTAACAGTAAAGTCAAACTGAACCTCTCGTTTATTTATCTTTCCTTCAAGATTTAATTGAGGAATGCGTGAATTTACTATATCCTTATTAAATTTTACGGATAATAAAACCCTGCTGCCGGAGACTGCCTTGATATCTCCTGAATTTGAATGATACTCCTTCAACTTAGTATATTCCGGCGGGGTGATAAATATTGAAATCTCTTCAATCGCCGGCCTCTTAACAAGATCAACTGCAAAAGGCCCGTGAACCTGGGAATCTGCATGTATCTCATACGAAAACTCATCCCTGCAATTCGTGAAATTGATCCTGAGCTTGGATGATACATTCCGGAAAGTCCGGTAAATCTTCCTCTCTCCTGATTCAGAGACAGTTAACACCGTCAACTCAAAAAGTTCATTAACCAATGGCGTGATCTCAAAACTGAAATCATCCCCCTCAATTATCTTTCCCCCGTACTTGGAAAGAAGAATGTTTGAACCGGGCTTTAAAAAGATCCTCCCGGTATAAAGATATTCTATCCTTTGATACGAATCGAAAGGAACAACTGCAGAAATGATCAAAAATAAAACCACACCTAAAACACTCAAGCGGCTCAAAAATCTTGTTCTTTCTTCTGTCCGGAATAATGGGTTTCTTTCTTTAATTGTTTTTATCGCTTCTGCTATCGCCTTTTTAACAAGGTCTTCAGAATAATATTTTTGGGTTTCTTTTCCTAATGAAAGAGTTGTTGTCACGTAATCCTTCAGCTCAGGATTATTCCGCTCAATGAACTTCGCAACCCGGAACCGTGATGAAAACCGCATCAAGTTTAATATAAACTCAGCAATAAAAAATACAATACCCAGGAAGAAACCGAAAAACACTAATTTTCTCGATAATTCAAGCGGAAAAAAATAAGAACAGAGAATCATGATCTCAACTGTAATTATGAAAAATAACAGTCCGGTAAAAAAGTGTTCCGAAATCAATAAAGTCTGAAACCTTTTAAGCAGCTTTTTAAAATCGTCCATTTATCCTTCTCTTATTTAAATTCCTTTTCAGAAAATATCTCTGCTGTATAAATCATTATAATATATTTCTCCGGTTTCTTCCATGCATCCTCTTCAAAACCCGCTTTAAACATGCACAGATGACGCCAGAAATATTCCGCATCCTCATCCGGAAAATGCTCACTCCAAACCTGGGGGAGATAAGTTCCACCGCGGTACCCGCTCTTATCCTGGATATAAATCCCGTGTATTCCCTTCTTTATCGACAGGGGCTCCTTTGTTTCTGTCAGTGGAGACAAGACTGAAATCTCTATCTCAATCCTATCCATCTCCTTCAAGGTAACAGGATTAAATCTCGGGTCATGCTGTGAAGATTGAATTGCCATCTTACTGACTATTTTATACAGCGGGGTATCCGCTTCAAAATGCCCGATACATCCGCGTAAGTCATCGTCCATATTCAATGTTACAAAACAGCCGAACTTCTCCTTAAGTTTCGGGTCTGTAACTGTAAATTCAGGAGCCTTTCCTGTTTTCAGGTAACCCGTTATCGTTTCCCGGGCAATCTTTAAAAGTTCCTTTTTCTGTTCCTTATTTAATAACATACCTTCGCTCTCCTTTCCTTCCGTCTTTGATTTATAAATAACTGCAGAAAAATATCCCACTACTTTTTTATTATCACCTGATACCATTCCTGAATGGGAGTATTTAAATGTTTTAACTGTAGTTGCTCCAAGTTTCTCCGCAGCAAGCATGACAGTAAGAACGGGACCTATTCCGCACAGCTCACACTCTCCATCATTTATCCCGTCAATTAAACCGGCATAATCCATATCCTCAATATACTCAATTGCCTTCCTGTCCAGAAGCATCGCCTCCTTCGAATCATGGAAATGCGACATGTCCGTACTCGCTACCAGGAGAATATCATCTCGATCCTTCATTACTGAAACAATAGCTTCACTAAGCGCTTTAATCGCTTCCCCGTTCTCCGGCATCACAATAGGAAGAATCTTCGCATCAGGGAATAACTTCTGAATAAAAGGTACCTGAACCTCAACCGAATGTTCAAACTTAAACGCAGACGGATCATACCCGATATTATCCGGAGATTTTTCAATCAAGGCATTCGCAAGGTCAACATCAACCTCAGACTTCTTCAAAGGCGTCTTGAAATATTTAAATGTTCCCACCGAAACCTTTGTCAAGGGAACACGGTGCGTAGGACCCATGATGATTATTGTATTATACTTGAAATTCCGTAACTGGTAATAACCATATCCCGCAGTGCTCCCCGAGTATATATAACCCGCATGCGGCACAATCAGAACCAGGGGCTTTTCAGAAACCTCTTCCGTCTTAGGAACTTCTTCAAAAATCTCGTCTAATGCCTTACTCAATTCCTTCTCCGTTCCCGGATAAAACTGTCCGGCAACCACCGGTTCATATGTATCACCCACAACTACACCTCCCGGGGATAACCGCAACATCCCCATACACATTATAAATACGAATAAATACAAAAATATTTCTAATTTCTTCATAAACCTTCTCCTTTCAAAGGCTTCTTTTATAATTATAACATATATTTAGGTTGAATGTCAAAATAAAATGATAAAAAAACAGGGACGGCCCCAAAAAAAGTTGAATTTTCAACAGGGACTTGTACGAGACTTGTAAGAGACTAAAAAATTAAAAAGAAAGATAAAGATATATAAACAGGGAATTGAATGGAACGGATGGGAAAAGATTAAGAATTACTTAGTTGATTTTAAGATAATA
>JAQVHJ010000108.1 GCA_028696285.1 bacterium | reverse complement strand
CGGCCGTAACTATAACGGTCCTAAGGTAGCGAAATTCCTTGTCGGGTAAGTTCCGACCTGCACGAATGGCGTAACGATTTGGGCGCTGTCTCGACGAGAGTCTCGGTGAAATTGCAATACCCGTTAAGATGCGGGTTAACCATGGCAAGACGGAAAGACCCCGTGGACCTTTACTGCAGTTTGGCATTGAATTTTGATATAATATGTAGAGGATAGGTGGGAGGCTATGAAGTTCCGACGCCAGTCGGGATGGAGCCAACCTTGGAATACCACCCTTATTATGTTGAAGTTCTAATCCTGTAAGTTATCCTTGCAGGAGACAGTGTCTGGCAGGCAGTTTGACTGGGGTGGTCGCCTCCCAAAATGTAACGGAGGCACCCAAAGGTTCCCTCAGCGCGGTCGGTAATCGCGCGTAGAGTGTAAAGGCATAAGGGAGCTTGACTGTGAGACGGACGCGTCGAACAGGGACGAAAGTCGGGCTTAGTGATCCTGCGGTTCCTTGTGGAAGGGCCGCCGCTCATTGGATAAAAGGTACCCCGGGGATAACAGGCTTATCTCCCCCAAGAGCTCATATCGACGGGGAGGGTTGGCACCTCGATGTCGGCTCATCGCATCCTGGGGCTGTAGGAGGTCCCAAGGGTTGGGCTGTTCGCCCATTAAAGCTGGTACGCGAGCTGGGTTTAGAACGTCGTGAGACAGTTCGGTCCCTATCTGCCATGGTCGTTGGATATTTGAGGAGAGCTGCCTATCGTACGAGAGGATATAGGTGGACGAACCTCTGGTGCACCAGTTGTCGCGCCAGCGGCATTGCTGGGTAGCTACGTTCGGAAGGGATAAGCACTGAAAGCATCTAAGTGCCAAGCCCACTCCAAGATTAGATATCCCAATTCCGGTAGCAATATCGGAATAAGAAGACCCCCTGGAGACTACAGGGTTGATAGGCTGAGGGTGTAAGTGTAGTAATATATTTAGCCCATCAGTACTAATAGGTCATTCGGCTTGACCATATTACTTTAAATCTACTTAATGCAAGTTTAAATTTATTTGAAAAATATCCTGGTGGCTATAGCGGAGGGGTTCCACCTGTTCCCATTCCGAACACAGAAGTTAAGCCCTCCAGCGCCGATGGTACTGCACTGGCCACGGTGTGGGAGAGTAGGTCGCTGCCAGGATTTTTTTTCGCCTCCAAAAATTGTCAAAATAATTCTTCTCTACTCTTTACATGCACCTGTTACTGGTGCATGATAATAATTACCTGTAATCTTTTTACTCCTTTAAATCAATCCAATTTTTAATAAAATCCACACATTTTTTTTCATATATACATACATATCAATTCTATGTTAATTCAGGTTATTCCATAACCTTCTCGAGAACCGGTCACGCTAAACAGTAATTTACATCCAAATGTTATTTAAATATCATATGCTCTAAACATCTGCACCATCCGGGGAATAAGTAAATATTCATCCTTTTGTGATTCTGCAGTTAAAATACTCTTCCAAGTCTCATACAAGTCCCTGTTAAAATTACATTCAACTGCTGTTCAAGTACCATCTGCTCTAAACATCCGCAACATTGTTTTAACTGCTATATCCCCAATTTTTAACCTAAAAATGTATTTTATTCAATTTATACGGGTGAGGACCCCTCGCCCCTACAGTGTACATCAAATGTTTGCAACACTATTCTTTCGGTTCACGGTTCACAAATCACGATTATACCTTTCAAATTCTTCCCCGATTACGTTGAATCTCCATCGGGACTACAACGTTAGTGGTATGTGGAGCGTGGAAAGTGGAATGAATACTTAAAAGAATTATCTAAAGCTCGCAGCATGAAACTTATCTTCATGGTAAAAATATTTACATTCAAATGTTCTCTATGTACCATTTGTTCTTTTGTTCAGTATATCATTATCATCTTAAAATCAACTAAGTAAATTTATATTCTCTTTTTAATCCCGTTCATCCCTGTCAAAATCACATTCAATTGTTATTTAAGTATCGCTTGCTTTTTGGTTCATAGTATCAATTTTCTTTAAAACAAATAAACAGCGTGTTCTCCCGATTCCGTGGGACCTCCATCGGGACTGCTCGCGATTTAATCATATGCTCGCAGAGCGATATTTATAGTCAGCGGTGAATAATTCTTTTATTTTTTGTTCTTTGTGTTTATAACAAAAACAAGGGCGTGCGCCCGGACGCCCCTACAATGTGTATCAAATGTTTGTAATATAAATCTTTTGGTTTTCGAATCACGGATCATCCCGATTTCAGTGGAATCTTCATCAGGACTACTCGCTATTAAATCCTATGCTCGAAGCGAATCTCGATTTTTATCTTCTCTTCTTAATCCAGTTCATCCTGCGACAAGCAAAGCGAAGTCGTCCCGATGTTTCAAGGAAACTATCGGGATTATTCTTCTCGCATTCATTCTCTTCTTAAGCATCAATTGCTTTAAACATCCGCATCATTTGCATAAACGTTATATTTACATTTTTCAATTTACAATCTAAAATTTTCAATCTTATATTTTTTCTTCATGCTCTTCATGTCCTTCATGGTAAAATATTATTCTTCTCTTATCTGCAACTCTGTGAAGTAAACATAATATTGATAAAAATGAAAGAACCGTCCCTTTTTTCTTGACATGCAAGGGTTTTTATGCTATTATTATTGAAAATATGAGGTAAAGTTATGGATTTTGAAAAGATTTTCAAGTCAATTTCGGAATCAGAAAAGGAATTAATTGATTTAACGTGTGATTTAATTAGGAAGAAGACGGTTAATCCTCCGGGGGATGAGTATTTGGCGGGGGAGATTGTCACTGATTTTTTTAAGAAGTACGGGATTGAATATGAGATATTTGAGAAGGAAAAAGGGCGTGTTAATATTTTGGGATATATTAATAAGGGCAAGAAACCTTCTGTTCTTTTAGCGGGGCATTTGGATGTTGTTCCGGAGGGAGATCCGGAGAGCTGGACATATCCCCCGTTTGAGCCGGTTGTGAAGGACGGGAAGATTTTCGGCCGGGGTTCCACGGACAACAAGGGTCAGACCGCCGCATTATTAATGGCTGCGAAGGAGATGAAGAAGATAGAAAATGATCTTGGCTGCGAAGTAGTTATTGGAGCGGTTGCGGATGAGGAACTGGGTTCGACATTCGGGATGGTTTATCTTGTTAATGAAGTCGGGATTCTTCCTGATTTTGCGATTATTCCGGATATTGGCGGCGGGAACCGTGCTATTGATATTGCAGAGAAGGGACTTGTTAATATAAAGGTCATTTCTTTTGGGAAGAAGGCGCATTCATCATTACCGCATTTAGGTTTGAATGCGATTGATAAACTCGCAGAATTCATTAAGAAGTTAGAGCCGATCATTTTAACGCATCAGCCGCATCCGATTTTAAATGCTCCCACGAAGAGTGTAAATATAATTCATGGCGGCGCTGCGCATAATATTGTTCCTGATAAAGCGGAAGTTGTTATTAACGTAAGATACCTTCCGGGAATGACGCCGGAATCCATAATTGAGGACTTGAAAAAGGTTTCAGCGAAGGTTAAGAAGGGCAAGTTTGAATTTCAGGTTCTGGATTATCTTGTTCCGACAGAAGTTGCACCGGATAATGTTTTAGTAAAGGTTTTAAAGGAGAACGCGAAGAAGTATCTGAATATAGATTTAAAATTAATCGGTCTTGGCGGAGCGACCGTATGCAAACAGTTAATTGAAAAAGGAATCACCGCAGTCGGGTTCGGCCCTGGAAGTGATGCAGTTGCCCATATGTCGGATGAGTATGTAAATATTAAGGAATTAGTTGAATTTCAGAAAATAATAATTCCGACTTTAATTGATTTAGGGAAAAATGTGTAGATTATTCGGGTATATTGGTGAAGAAAAAAATTTAGGGGGATATTTAGGGGGGAATAAAAATTCATTGCTGTCGCAAAGCCATGGAACAATCTCTGCGACAGGTCCCGGCCCGATTGAACATAGGCATGGTTGGGGAATATATTGGAAACGCGGAAACACGCATTTTTATGAACGCAGAGGAATGGAAGAATTTGATGACAATGACTTTTTAAATATTTCCCTTGAAACAAAAGCATCCCTCGCAGTTGCGCATATTCGCAATGCATCCAAGGGAACAGACTTTGACAGGAAGTTTGCTCATCCATTCGTTGAAGACAGGATTATTCTTGCGCATAACGGCACGATTAAACCTTACATTGAAGAAGGGAAGGAGAAGGGCACGACAGATACAGGGATTGTAATGGAACGTTTGAAACGGGATTGGAAGGAGAGAGATTATAAATCATTGGTGCTTGTCCTTTTTAATATTATCACGGAGGTTGGGGATGATTATACGGCAATGAATATGATAATAAGTAATGAAAAAGATCTCTTCGTTCTATGCAGATTTAAAGATATGGGAAATTATGCAAAAAAATATTATACAATGAAAATTAAATCAAAATCGAAATATACCCTTGTTGCATCCCAGCAGATAGATGAGGATTTTGCAGGTTGGGAAGATTTGGAAAACAATTCACTGATCCATATCAATGAAAATGGTTTGGCCGGAAAAACTCTCTTGACAAAATAAAGATTTTAACTTATAATAGCAATTTAACGAAAAAAAGGTAGGTTTATGAAAAATATAATAGGAATCAAGTATAAATTACTGGGTGTAATCGAGTACTTTGAAATTTTAGAAGGGCAGAGTTTTATTATCGGTGAGACAGTGAAAGTTCAGGCGGAAGACGGGTGCTGGATGGGGAAAATTATGACTATTCCCAAGGAATATACGGAGACTGGTGAGAAGCAAAAGATCTATCCTGTTCTTGGAAAAGTATCTTTGGAAGACCTGAAGACCTTCAGGGACAACAGGTATGAATCGAGAAAGGTTTTTGATATTTGTTATGATATCATTCATCAGTTAGAACTGGAAATGAAATTGATTGATGTTGAATATAATTTTGACAGGACTAAGGCAATATTCTATTACACCGCTGACGGCAGGATTGATTTCAGGGAACTGGTTAAGGAATTGGCGTTCCAGTTCAAGACCAGAATTGAAATGAAGCAGATAGGTGTTCGGGACGAGGCAAAAATTCGAGGGGGCCACGGCATCTGCGGAATCCAGCTCTGCTGCAACAGGTTTCTCCAGAACTTTGACACAGTTACAATAAAAAATGCAAAGGACCAGAACTTAAATATCAACACAGCAAAGATCTCCGGTGTCTGCGGGAGATTAATGTGCTGCCTTACATATGAACTTGGAATGTACAAGAACTTCCTTTCAAAGATCCCCCAGATAGGTACCGAGATTGAATATCTCGGGAAACCCGCGAGAATCTCAGGATTTAACGCTATACAAAATCTTGTCACCATTGAATTTGAAGATGGAATCATGAAAGATATCGAAGCTTCCGTTTTCTCCGGAAAGAACCCCGACCACATCGTAATTACAGATAAGGATTTGCAATAACGTAATTGACGCTTCGTTTGGTTACCCAGATATCCTTTTTAATGTTTTCCTCAACAAATAACCGTTAAAATTAACAATAGATATTGTAAAACTGTCAGTTTCAGGCACTCCTCTAAAAAAATCAGGGACGGTTCTTTCATTTTTTACAAAAAAGCCTGTAAATACCAATATGTTGGGAGTGCTATATTTACATTATTTAATCCGGGTGGCATAAAGTGATTCAATTTTCAAAAATGCTATTTATTTTGTAGGTGTTTACTTGTGAACCCTGGCATCAATGTCATTGTTAGTGGTAAATGGAGTGTGGAGTGTGGAGAGTGGAATGAATATGAAGAATAAAAATCTTTCGTTGACCGTTGATCATTTACCGTTTTAAATGTTTTAAACTGAAGATGTATTATTTTCATTCAATACGGGCGAACACCGTTCGCCCCTACAGTGTGTATCAAATGTTTGTAATACAAATCTTTCGGATCATCCCGATTTCGTGGAACCTACATCGGGACTGCATTGTTAGTGGTAAGTGGAGGGTGGAGTGTGGAGAGTGGAATGAATATGAAGAATAAAAATCTTTCGTTGACCGTTGACCATTTACCGTTTTAAATGTTTTAAACTGAAGATGTATTATTTTCATTCAATACGGGCGAACACCGTTCGCCCCTACAGTGTGTATCAAATGTTTGTAATACAAATCTTTCAGATCATCCCGATTTCGTGGAACCTACATCGGGACTGCATTGTTAGTGGAGAGTGGAGTGTGGAGAGTGGAGTGTGGAATGAATATGAGAAATACAAATCTCATGCTCGCAGGGAATCACGGTTCCCGAATCACGATACTGTTGCAGTTCGGGATTGCCACGGTCGAGCATATTAATGCTCTCTCTCGCAATGACATATTACCGTTTACCGTTTAGCGTTTACCGTCTACGATTTTCCTTGACTTAATTTTGTTAATATGATATACTTATTTCCATTCTTATTATTCTATAAATTAAATAAACGAGGTGACTGAGATGGCAGAATTTATATGCAAAGGCAGAAAAGCCAGGAAGAGTTATGGTTTTGATGATGTTGCATTGGTTCCGGGTGATTTAACCTTTGATATTGATGAGGTTGATGTTTCGTGGAAGCTTGGGAAACATAAGTTTGAGATCCCTATTTTAGCAGCTGCGATGGATGGTGTTGTCAATGTCAATTTTGCTGTTGAGTTCAGTAAGCGCGGCGGGATTGCGGTATTGAACCTGGATGGGATCTGTTCCCGGTTCAAGGATCCGAACGATGCTTATGACCGGATTTCAAAGGCATCGAAGGAAGAGATGACATCTGTAATTCAAAGTGTTTACAAGGAACCCATAAAGGAAGAGCTGGTGGAGAAGAGTGTTTCGGAGATAAAGGCGAAAGGCGGTTTCTGTGTTGTCAGTTCCGTTCCCCAGAATGCCGAGAGATTTGCAAAGATCTCTGAATCAGCCGGTGCGGATATGTTTGTTGTCCAGTCAACCGTAACGACACCTGTTCATGTTTCAAAACGATATAAACCATTAAATTTTGAGAAGTTATGCAAGAGTTTAAAGATTCCTGTACTGATCGGGAATTGTGTTACGTATAAGACCACACTTGAATTAATGGAAGTCGGCGCAGACGGTATCCTTGTAGGGATCGGCCCGGGAGCTGCGTGTACCACGCGCCAGGTTCTCGGTATCGGTGTTCCGCAGATTACCGCGACCGGCGACGCTGCCGCAGCGAGAGATTTTTATTTTAAAAAGACAGGGAAGTATGTTCCCATTATCACGGACGGCGGGATGTCAACAGGCGGCGATATTGCAAAGGCGTTTGCCGCAGGAGCAGACTCCGTAATGGTCGGGTCAGCATTTGCAAAGACGAAGGAATCGCCAATGCCCGGAAATCACTGGGGAATGGCGACATCATCCGAGAATCTCCCGCGCGGAACACTTATCCAGGTCGGCCCCGTATG
>JAQVHJ010000107.1 GCA_028696285.1 bacterium | reverse complement strand
TGTTCCACATATTGGGATGAATTCATTAGCGGAGCGTCAATGGAACCGGGACCCACAGAAGTCAACATGAGTTATGTTTCTCACGCAATAGACGATTCAGTCGGCGGGAATAATGATGGCAAGGTTGATGCTCTTGAAACAGTTGATATGACAATTACCCTTAAAAATAATGAAACAACTACCGTTACGGGAATTACAGGTGTTTTATCAACGACAGATACTTATGTTACGATAAATTCAAATACGTCCGCATATCCCGACGTTGCAAAATTAAAAAGTACCACATCAACTTCTGCTTATAACTTCTCTGTCGCAAAAGCATGTCCTGCGGGGCATGTGATTAATTTTACCCTTGATGTGACAACGAACCAGGGATCAAAGGAGATTACATTTACCGTTACAGTGGTTGATCCTGCACCGAAAGAGGTTACGCTTGTTTATAATTCACATTCAATAGATGATTCAGTCGGCGGTAATAATGACGGGGAACCTGATGCAGGTGAATCAATTGCAATGAATGTATCTCTTAAAAATACAAATATAGATTCAGCAACAAGTGTCAGCGCAACGATTAGCACAACAAATACTTATGTTACCATTACAGATAATTCCGCCAATTACCCTGACATTAACGGTTCAAACGGAACGGGAACTTCTACTTCATCTTACCAGTTTGATATCTCACAGAATTGTCCGGCAGGTGAGATAATAACCTTTAATCTTAATATAACTGCAAATGAAGGAACCTGGACAGATTCATTCACTATTCAGGTAATCGACAAGTATGTTCCGCCCCCGATAGTTGAAGTGAACGGCGGTGCCGGGTTATTTAATCCCGAATGGTCCTGGACAGGGACTCCGAGAAAGATTGCATTTATTCAGTATAATGCAACCGGTCAATCTGATATCTATGTCATCAACTCTAACGGAACACTTCCGGTGAAAATTTCTTCAGGGACAGAAGGGATATCCCATGTTTCCCAGATTTCCTGGTCCCCGGACGATTCAAAGATAATCTTTGCAGCAGGTGATCCCTTGAAATTATATACCCTTGCTTCCAATGGTTCAGAGGCAGGCAATCCAAGGTTATTAATGCCGGAGGGGACAGGTGGAACATTATATTATAAGTGGGTTGATCCTGATTGGTCTAATACGACAAACCAATATGGAAACGTGGAAAGAGTTGCTGTTTCTATCTCAGGTGATATCTGGGTATTTGAACCTAATGCAGAAGCGGGGAGTAATTCCGGAACAAAAAGGATAACCAATCTTTCCGATCCCTATATTGACCAGGCGAATATTGATAAATGTTACCAGCCGCATTGGAATAATAACAATACAGAGATTGTTTTTGTTAGACGTCCTGCAAAAAGAACAAACAGGGTTGCTGATACGGATATTTATAAGGCGACAGGTATTCAGAGCATTATTTCCGGTGCAACACATCCGATCGGGGACCCTGACGGTGATGGTATCGGAGGTGATTGGACAGATCCAAGACTGGTCAAGGTTTCAAATTCAACTAACCCTGAATATTCTCCGTCATATTCAATTGACGGGACACAGATTTCGTATAACAGGGATTCTGCAAACCTTTTTAATAACTATACCTTTTACACTACGCCTGTTACGGTCGTTGGCAATTGTAATTTTGATGCATATTCCTCATTATCAACAATGTCTTCCTATCACAATCCCGCAATCAATGAAGGATTTATGAAATGGTCTTCTGCCGGTGGCGACCTTTTTACATATATTGAAGAAAATAACGGAACATATTACCTAAGAGTAATTGAGGACCCGACTATCGGAGGTTTTACAAGGAATATTGCAAAAAATTCCATGCTGACCATTCAAGACAGGTCATTTACAACACTTTCTATTTCCGGGGAAGATGCATCTGACTATAATCAAGTCACTATTAAATCACTCCATACATGCCCGTTTATCCGGTTCCAGGAAGGGATCGCTCCATTAGGAGAGTATCGTGAATTCCTCGCAGATGGGAAAGATGTTAATTTGAATGATAATGCTGTGATAGGGATCAGGTTTGCATTACAGGAACTTAAAGGAAGGTCAAAAGAAGAATTGGTTATCTGCCGTTTAGACGGTGATATTTGGAAAGAAATCCCTTCTTATGTTACTATTGATAAAGAAAATCTCGACGGAGGTATTGTTAAAGCATCTATTGATAAATTAGGGGTTTACGGGATATTCCTGAAAGGAATTGATGTAAAGAAGGCAGTTGCGGACAATACAGAAATAAGAATTTTCCCCAATCCATTCAAATACACAAATCCTTCTATTTATACTTCGCTTGGCGAAGTGAGTGTTGTTTTTGATAAAATTAATCCACTTGCAGATGAAGTTGAGATCACAATATATTCAATCTCCGGGGAAGTGATAGCAAAAATGTCAGAAGATGAAAAGCTATTTGAAAATGTTTCCGGAACCGCGACGACATCGGGAAGAGCGTATGCGTGGAATGTCTGCTGCCGTTCGAAGGAAACGGTTGCTTCCGGAGTGTATCTTGCCGTGATTGAAGTTGACGGGGAAGAGTATATAAAAAAAATTGCTGTTATTAAATAGGAATTTCTCTGAATTTTTTATTATATTAATTATGGAGGAAGAATAATGTCAGGTAAAACTAAGACAATACTCATAATTTTATCGGTATTAGGAATTCTAATCATTTCAGGAAGTAAGCAGATGGAAACAAATATCAACTACTCTGAGATTGGATCCACTATCTATGTGATTGGTCAATTGGGAAAACCGCTCGGGGAGATTGCAGAGATTCAGGGAGAGGTTATCGATTCTTCTGAGACCGGGTACAAGAATGATATGGGGAAAATTTTATTTAAGGTTCAAATGATCAACGGACAGAAATTAACCAAGGATATTACAATCACTCTGAGATTTTTTTCATGGTCAGGAATTGAAGAACCGAAACCTGGAGATAAAAAGGTGTATATCGGGTATGAATCAGGTGAGTTTACCGGGATTCCACCCAAGGCATTCGATTATATCCCCGCAGTTACCACAACCATGTACCACTTCGAAACTCATTTCCAGGTCTGCAAATAACGCGATTGACGCTTCGCTTACACTAGTTAGCTCTCGACTTCCATCTTTCTCTTCCGAATCACGTATTTTGACCTGATGATGTATTTTGTTCAAATGATACGGGTATCCGGGGAGGTAAGCCATAATAGATTTACCCTGAAACGGAAGCTATAAAAAATTTCCCAAAGAAGGGCTTCCGGCCGGAAGCCCCTACAATGTGTATCAAATGTTTGTAATACAATAATAGATTACCACGCTTCACTTTGTTACGCTGACGCTAGCTAGATCTCGACTTCATCTCGATAACGCAATGACTCTCATTCGTCAACAATTTCAATAACGTAATTTGTCATTGCGAGCAATAAGCGAAGCAATCTCTCTTTGTTTTTCGAATTCCGAATCACGATTCACAATTTCTATCCGCTCTCCACACCCCACTCTCCACTAAATTGAATAGAAATTGCTTCGCCAGGTCCTTCGCTTAACTCTGAACAAGCAACGCAATGACAAATAACGTTATAACAATTCATGTATACCATCATCACCATCCACCCTCCACACCCCACTCTCCACTAATATTTAATTTTTCAACTTTTTTTGGGGCCGTCCCTGTTTTTTTATCAAAATTAAATTTGAAAATACTCGTAAGTAAGAATAGAAATGTGATTGACTTTGTTCATTAGATGTGATACATTTATAATAAATTCATTAAAAATTTGGAGGGTGGAGATGAAATCCTTTACTCGATTTTCTGTATTTGGGGTAATTTTTATTTTTTCTATTCTATTACTATCCGGGTGTCCCGGAGGGGACGAGGTAAAACCGAGTCCATTGACTCCAACTCCGACCGGGGTAGCAAGGCCGGAGTGGGCAGAGACGAGCACGATGGTTTACCTTGAGAAACCGGAACCGATATTGAAGCCGCAAACTTCAAAGGAAACGGAAAAATCATATACAGTTTCAGAAGAAGAGAAGGTGGATTTAGCAGAAATCCTTAAGTTACTCCAGGAGAAGAAGAGTTTTGAGAAGGAGTTAAAGGCATTTGAAAAGAAATATAAAGACAGTCCTAACATTGAACTTGCGTATTATTCAATAGTTCAATATTATTATTCATACGACTGGGGCAAGAATAATGCTGACATAGAGAAGTGGTGTAAGCGTTATATTGAGAAATTCCCCAAGGGAAAATATTCATATCAGGTTGTAAATTACTATTATTATTCCAAGAATATCTACATGCAGATGTACACCCAATCATCATTTACGCCGAAGGATAAAGCCCATGTTTATGTGAGTATAAATAACATTAAGCAGGTAGTGTTTATTGTTTACAAAGTTGATAATGCCAAGGTTACAGTTCCGTTCCAATCGATTGATCCGTACTCCTTTAATTTTACTGAGAAGGATAAGATAAAAGAGATTACAAAGATATTTGAAAAGAAGAATTTTTACGGAAATATAGAGCTCGGCCAGTTGGAAGCGGGGTTATATGTTGTAAAGGCGAAGGTTGACGGGGAGGATTTAACATCTTCTACAATTGTATCTGTTTCACAGGTCGGAATAATTTCAAAGAGTGATAATGATAATATTTTCCTTTTTGTAGTTGATAAGACGACCGGAGCGCCTGTTAAGGATGCAAAGGTTACGGCTTTCAGTAATAATCTGAAGATTGCGACCGGCACAACAGATAAGGATGGAGTGATCCGCCTTGAATGCCGTGACAAGAAAAATTACTCTGTCTATGATTTTAATGTTCTGGTTGAGAACGATATCAGCTTTATTAATGTATATAATTACAGTTATAATTATAACCAGCAGACGAAGGTTTATTTTTATCCTGAAAGGCCTGTTTACCGTCCTGCGCAGAAGGTTCAATTTAAAATGTTTTTCAGGGACAAGGTTGATTCCCTGACATATTCCATACCATCGGATAAGGAGTTCAAGATAGTAATTAATAATCCTAACGGTGAAAAGGTTTACGAGAAGAAGATAAAGACGAACGAATACGGGAGCGTCAACGATTCATTTGACCTTGCGGATGAAGCGTCGCTTGGCTGGTACAATTACCTTGTTTATGATTCGGAAGGGAAGCAGGTATATAACTATGGATACGGATATTATGGCTATTCCCAGAACCAGGCCTTCCGAGTTGAGGAGTATAAGAAGCCCGAATTCAAGATGACAGTTAACCCGGTTAAATCTTCTTATATTGCCGGAGATGAACTTGAGGTTAATGTTGATGTAAAGTATTACTTTGGAGAAGCTGTTAAGAACGGTGAGGTAGAGTATTGGATTTATCAGAGTCAGTTCTATATCCCGTATTGGTATTATTATCCGTATAAATGGTATTATGAAGACAATTACTATTACGGAAATTATTACGGTCAGGGAACGTTGTATAAGCAGGGAAAAACAACGACAGATTCAAAGGGCCAGGCATTAATTAAATTTAAATCGGCCGAGCTGAAGTATGATGCGAATTATACAGTAAAAGTCAGGGTAACAGATAAGTCCCGAAGAATGATAGAAGGCACGACAACCGTAAAGGTAGCAATGGCGGAATACAGCATTTCATTAAATACAGATAAATATATTTATAAACCCGGGGATAAAGTCCTGCTTAATTTTTCAGGGAAGGATATCTTAGGGAACCCGGTCCCGTTTGAAGGCGAGATCAAGATAACAAAATATGTCTGGAGAGATAAGAAAGGTGAGTATGTTGACCTTCTAACAGAGAAGATAAAAACGGAGAAGAACGGGAGCGGTGTTTATGAGTTTGAAACGGACGAGAAGGGAAACTTCTATGTGACGATTACGGCAAAGGATAGGAAGGGAAGGGATGTAATCGCAAACAGGAGTTTCTATGTAGCGGATTATACCTATAATGAATATTTCAATTACCAGACCTTGAATATAATTCTTGATAAGGACTCTTATGAAATCGGAGACAAGGGAACTGCAGTAATTCAATCTCCGTTTAATGAATGCTGGGGGATCCTGACATTTGAAGGGGATGGCATTCTTGGGTATAAGATGATCAAGATCGACACGAATACTTCTATCGTTGATTTTGAAATTAAGGATATGCATTCGCCTAATTTCTATATTTCCTTAAATGTAATTAAGGATAATAAGATCAATGCAATTACAAAGAATGTTGTTGTACCCCCGAAAAAGAAATTTCTCGACATTTCAATAGCTTCAGACAAGCAGGTATATAAACCCGGGGAAGAAGCCGAAATCAAGGTCACAGTTAAGGACGGAAACGGTAAGCCTGTGATCTGTGAACTCTCTCTCGGGATGGTTGATTCGTCACTGTACTATATCCAGGAGGAGTTTGCGGAAGACCTTAAGAAATTCTACTTTAACAGGATCTGGAACCAGGTTCGGACAAACAATTCGTTTTACATTTATTATTACGGGAGACAATCCATTGATATGGAAGATGGTTCAGTATCGAGAACTGCCGGTGGAGAAGGTCCGGCAAACGCTCCAAAACCTGTTGCAACTTCAGTGACAATGGAAGTCTCAGAAAAGAGCGCAGCAGACGCACTCGGTTTTGTCCAGGATAACGGCGGGGAGAAGGAACCTGAGATTCGTGAGTATTTTCCCGATACCGCATTCTGGAATCCTGTTCTTGTAACCGATGCAGACGGTGTTTCGGTTATAAAGATTAAGATGCCTGACACATTAACCAGCTGGAGAACTACGGTCAGGGGCATTTCATTAGAGACGCAAGTTGGGATGTCCACACATGAGATCACTACATTCAAACCATTATTAGTCCGGCTTCAGCTCCCGCGATTTATTACGCAGGATGATCATTTAACTGTTTCAGGAATTGTCCATAACTATCTTAAAACAGAGAAGAATGTCCGTGCAGAGTTAACTGCAACCGGAGTAAAATTGGAGACCGGCGCAAGCCAGAAATATAATATTGCCCCTACAGACGATTACAGGTTTGACTGGATGATCCTTGCTGAAAAACCCGGTGAAGCAGAGTTTATTCTAAAGGGCCTAACGGATGAAGAATCTGATGCAATGAAACTGAAGATCCCAATCCTTCCGCATGGCCTGAAGAGATTCGATAATAATTCCGGGGTAATTAAGGATGGTGAAGAGAAGATTGTTTTGACAGTTAATATTCCCGAGACTGCGATTCTTGAAGCATCTGAATTGAATATTCTCACAACAGCATCATTAGCAGGAACAATGTTTGATTCACTTGAATATTTAATAGGGTTCCCGTACGGGTGTGTGGAACAGACAATGAGCAGGTTTTTACCCGATGTTATGGTTGCCCAGACTATTCAGAAATTAGGTTTGAAGGAACCGGCAATTTTAGAGAAGCTTCCCGAGATGGTAGAGAAGGGTCTTCAAATGCTTTATGATATGCAGCATTATGACGGTGGCTGGGGCTGGG
>JAQVHJ010000106.1 GCA_028696285.1 bacterium | reverse complement strand
TAGCGAAGCGTCAATTCTGCGACAAGTGAAGCGAAGTCGTCCCGATGTTTCACGGAAATTATCGGGATTAAAAATCCTGTTACAAGTCTCGTCCAAGTCCCTGTTAAAATTACATTCAAATGCTTAATAAGTATCACCCGCTCTAAGCATCCGCAACATACTGAAAAAATGCCAAATTATCAATTTTCAATCTTATATTATCCTCTCCGTAATATCCGTGTTTAAAACAAAAAGAAGGGCGTCCGTCCGGGCGCCCCTACATATCGTATCAAATGTTGGTAACACAATTCTTTCGAATCACGGTTCACGAATCACGGGTCACGATTATACCCTTCATGTCCTTCATGGTGAAAAATATTTCATATTTCGGATTACTGTTCCCATTTTCCATCATCACTCTCCACACTCCACCTTCCACTCTCCACTATGATAAAAATGAAAGAACCGTCCCTGTTTTTACTTGACATTTGTCAAGAATCTGTTATAATATAACAAATATGATAAAAAGAGGTATGTTTATGAACAGGAATTATATTAAAAAGATGATTAGGCAGGCTTTAGATGAGGATTTTGGTATGTTAGGTGATATTACGACTGATTCAGTTTTTTCGAAGAGTGATGATATAGTTTCTTCAGCAGAGATTATAGTTAAGTCGTCCGGTGTTATTGCAGGAACAGATGTTGCGATGTTTGTATTCAAAGAGATAGACTCGAATATAGAGATACTGAAGCTTTACAATGACGGAGATTTAGTTAAGTCGGGGAAGGTAATAATGAAATTGAAGGGTAAGGTATCGAGTCTTCTGAAGGGAGAGCGTTTAGCATTGAATTTTCTTCAAAGGATGAGCGGGATTGCGACGAAGGTGAATAAGATTGTTAAGATAATTGAGAGTTACGGAGTTAAGGTAGTTGACACGCGCAAGACCACGCCCAATTTTAGGGTATTTGAGAAGCTTGCGGTGAAGGCGGGTGGAGGGTTTAATCACAGGTCAGGCCTATATGACATGGTAATGATTAAGGATAATCATATCAAGGCAGCCGGTTCCTTGAAGGAAGCGGTCAAGCGCGTCCGGGAGAAGATAGGGCATTCTGTTAAGATAGAGATTGAGGTTCAGAACATGGCACAGCTTAAGGAAGCAGTTGATTCGAAGGCGGATGTGATCATGCTTGATAATTTCACTGCGGCTGATGTAAAGAACCTGATCAAGCTGATTCCGGAGCATATCATCACAGAATGTTCGGGGAATATCACAGAGAAGAACATTATTGAATATGCGAAATCGGGTCCTGACATAATTTCCATGGGGAGTTTGACTCATTCATATAGTTCCCTTGATATTTCAATGGAGATTATCTCGGAGTAACGAATGGGATTAATCTCTTTACTACTTCTGCTTTCAATTTTACTTCAAATCTATTTCACTGTCAAGTCAGGAATAAACAAGGAGATCATTACCCTTCACAAGAAAGGTTTCATATTAATTTCAACATCTGCTATTATCTGGGAGATCGTAAAACTGATAACAGTCCATCTGACTGACGAGAGATTTATTTTAATATTTCTTAAATTTGATTTGATTTTATTCTCCCTTTACTGTCTGACTTTATATGTATTTTCAGTAATATTATCCGGTCTCAAGATAAAATTTACACGCTTGTTAATCTGGATATTTTCCATTATTTTCATGATATTTTTTATTCTGATAATAATCCGTGATTTTAAGCCTGACTTCTATTCATATATTTTTCATGATTTAAAGGGGAGTCTTTTAACTTTCGGTTTAGATATCTTCTGCATGTTTCTCCTTCTGTTTTCGATGTTCAACAGTTATTACAGCTGGAGGCGTTCTACGAACGGAATTATACGTTCCCGGTCATACTCCTTTTTTCAGATACTGATAATATTTTCTGCTTCATTTATATTTTTAAAACTGATCAAGATCATGACAGAGATTCCACTGCTGCATTTTTTAAATATTGTAATTTTAGTTAATACCATTTCATTATTCAATATTCTCATCCGGTTCCGGATCAAGAAGGTTACCTTAATAATCTCCACGATATTCGAGCTGGTTCTGTACATGGTTTTCATGATCGGGTTAATTATGATAGCAAAACCGTACCTGATCCACTTCCGGCATAGTGAACCTGAGATAGGTGAGTTTATTTATCCGGTTTTATATCTTCTCCTTGCCTTCCCGTTTTTTAAGTTGTCGCGGTATCTGATTGAAAAGATATTCTTAGTTACGCCGTATGAATTCTATCCGCTTCTCAGCGATATTCTTTTAAAGCTGTCGGGAAAATTAAGTTTTCAGCAGCTTGCGCATATACTCACCTCAGACCTTGCGAAGCAGGCGCGTTTTCACATGATTAACCTTTACATTAAAACGACCGGGAATAAATTCAAGAAATTTTCAAATGGTGAGTTTCTCGAAGAAGTGGAGCTAAGCGAGAGGATCCTTGAGCTTTTCCGGGACGGGAAAGAATATGCAGATCTTGAGCAGTTGCTGCTTCAGGGTATTTCGTTTGAGATCTTTGAAGATTGGAAATTCATTAAACCGATTTATTACCACAGGAAGATTCTCGGATTTTTAAATGTAATTGATTTCATGCATACTGACGGCCGGATACTTACAGATGACGATATAAATCTATTAGATTTAATCGCGCATCCTGCTTCCGTAACAATAAAAAATATCCTTTTCATAGATGAATTGGAGAATAAGAACAGGCGTTTAAACCGCCTGATAAAGAATCTTGAAGAAGCCCAGGAAAAGATCACGCAGCAAACCACTCTCTCCGCACTCGGTCACATGGCCGCGGGAGTCGCCCATGAGATCAGGAACCCCCTCGGAATAATTAAAAGTTCAGCAGAACTGCTGATGAATCCTAAACTTGCTGAAGAAGAGAAAAAAGAGATTTTAAATTTCATCATCACTGAATCTGACCGTTTGAATAATTTAGTAAAGAAATTTCTTGAGTTGAGCTCACCTGTTGAATTGAACAAGGAGACATTAAACTTCTGGGAATTAGTTGAATTTAATTTAAGCCATTATTTCAAGGAGCAGTTAACGCGCAAGGGAATAGAAGTCAAGTTAGACGGGATATTAAAGGGTCCGTTCAATATTCAGGCGGACAGCGAGTTAATATCGCAGGTAATAAATAACCTGATTCAGAATTCGATTGATTCCCTTCCGGAATCGGGGGGGGTTATTTCTATATCTGCAAATATAAGAACAAGGAAGGAGAAGAACTTCATTGAACTTGATTTTACGGATAATGGCGCAGGTGTTGACAAGGAAGACCTCAAGAAGATCTTCAATCCATTCTTTACCAAGAAGGATTCAGGGATAGGCTTGGGCCTGTCACTCGTATATAAGATAATCACCGCGCATAATGGAGAGGTAAAAATGAAATCGGGCGCGGGAGAAACAAAAGTAACAATCACCCTTCCGGGTTAGGAGGAAGAATTTTGCCGAGAAAAATCTTAGTAGTAGATGATGAGACGAAGATGCTTCGAGTAATCGAGCTTGCGTTATTAGAAGAGAGCTATGAAGTATTCACTTCAGATTCCGTCCGGAACGCGAAGGAGATAATAATTGACAAGGACATTGATTTAATAATTTCAGATTTAAAGATGCCGGAAGAGACCGGGCTTGACCTGCTTAAATGGCTTAAGGAGAAGGAGTTCACCATTCCGATCATAATGATAACAGCCTTTGCAACGGTTGAGACAGCGGTTGAATCCATGAAGTTAGGAGCGAAGGATTATATAATGAAGCCGTTTAACCTGATAGAATTGAAGCAGACCGTTTCAAGGTACCTTTATTGTAATCAGGCCGATGAGCCAGCCGAGAAGAACATTGTAATCAGGAAACGTCCCCGCTGGGGTTTTCGTGATTTCATCGGATCGAGTGATGAATTGAATAAGGTCCGTGAGCTTGCAAAGAAAGCAGCAAAGACCTCTGCCAATGTCCTTATTACCGGGGAGACCGGGACGGGTAAGGAGATACTTGCTGAGTATATCCATAACTTATCTGACCGCCGGGATAAACCTTTAATCAAGGTTAACTGCACATCAATTCCATATGAACTGATTGAATCGGAACTCTTTGGGCATATGAAAGGGGCATACACGCATGCATATTCAGATAAGGAAGGGAAGTTCGAACTCGCTGACGGGGGTACTATCTTCCTTGACGAGATAGGGAGCATGAAGAGCGATGCCCAGACAAAAATCCTCAGGGTGATTCAGGACAAGGAGTTCCAAAGAGTAGGCGGGATAAAAAACATTAAGGTGGATGTACGTGTGATATCTGCAACGAATGAAGATCTGACGAAGGCTATCAAGGACGGGAAATTCCGGGAAGACCTGTTCTACAGGCTAAAGGTTATTCAGATTGAAATTCCCCCTTTGCGTGAGCATAAATCCGACATTGAAGAACTTACACATTTCTTCATAGGTAAATTCAAGGAGCAATACGGGATTAAGGATGTTAAAATCACATCCGAAGCATTGAAGAAACTCTATCAATATGATTGGCGTGGAAATACCAGAGAGCTGGAAAATGTTATTGAGCAGGCAATTATCCTTTCAGAGGATTCAAAACTGAAGCCCGAAGATATCATTATCAATTCAATCGTCCGGTCCGAAATTGAAGAGGGTATGGTCGGGATTCCCGATTCAGGGATTAAACTGGAAGAATTGGAATACAAACTATTAATCCAAGCTCTTAAAAAGGCGAATAACAACCAGACAAAAGCAGCGCAGTTATTGGGGATTTCACGATCCGCGTTAAGATACAGAATGGAAAAGCATAACATCCCCTTCAAATAAAATGAAACAGTATCTATCCGAATTTGAACATTTCTTAAATGTTGAAAAAGGCCTTTCAGCAAATACCCTTGAAAATTACAGAAGGGACCTGGTCTGTTTCTTTTCTTATCTTTCAGAATTGAATCTCAATTCCCTTGAGGAAGTCTCGCGAAAAGATATAATGAATCATTTAACTGTCTTGAAAAGCATGCATTTAGCTCCGTCTTCAATAACGCGGCACTTCTCCGCAATCAAGACCTATTTTAAATTTCTACTCCTGGAACGAATCATCCGTAAGGATCCCTCCTCAAACCTTGATTCACCAAAGAGCTGGAAGAAGCTGCCTGAAGTCTTATCTATTCAGGAGATATTCGAGCTGCTGAGTATTCCTGATAAAACGAGTATTCAGGGTATCCGAGACTCCGCCATACTTGAACTTCTTTACGGCGCGGGTCTTCGCGTTACTGAGTTGACACAGATCAAATTGAATGATTTCAATCCTGAGATAGGGTATCTCCGGGTAATAGGGAAGGGTGACAAGGAGCGTATTGTTCCTATCGGAGATGTTGCAATAAAAGCCGTGGAGAAATACATTAAGGAGAGCAGGTTAAAGATTCTACAGGAAGCTGAGTGCGATTTCTTATTTATAACGCGGTTGAAGAAACCTCTTACCCGCCTTTCGGTCTGGAAGATAATTAAGAAGTATGCTCTTGAATCAAAGATAAATAAAAATATTTACCCGCATATACTCCGGCATTCATTCGCAACGCATTTAATTGAGAATGGTGCAGACCTGCGTTCTGTTCAGGAGATGCTCGGACATGCGGATATATCCACGACACAAATCTATACTAATATCTCAAGGGACTACCTGAAAACAGTCCATAAAAAATTTCATCCGAGAGGTTAACGTGAAATCAATTTTAGAATTGAATTATTCAGAATTAAAGGAATCACTCTTAGAAAAAGGGTACAGGAAATACCGCGCAGACCAGATTTACAAGCATTTATACAAGAGATTCATTCTTGACTTCGATGATATGACAGATATTTCAAAGATAGACAGGGAGAAGTTGAAAGAAGAATTCAGTTTTATCATTCCTGAAATTTCAGAAAGGCATGAAGAAGAGGAGAGCAAGACAATCAAGTTCAACCTAAAACTTACTGATGAGAATATAATTGAAACAGTTGTCATATCTGCCGGGAACAGGGTGACCCAATGTGTATCGTCTGAAGTGGGGTGCAGGCTTGGCTGTGTTTTCTGCGCAACGGCAGGGTTAGGTTATAATCGGAGTTTAACTGTTGAAGAATATGTTTCACAGGTTTTATTGATATCTAATAAAACAGGGAGCAGGCCTACTAATCTCGTGTTTATGGGTATGGGCGAACCGTTAATGAATACGGATAATCTGATAAAAGCAATCGGGATATTATCAGATATGCAGGGATTTGATTTCGGTTTGAGGAAGATTACCGTTTCAACTGCAGGGATTATCCCGGAGATTGAACGGTTATTATTAAATTTTCCTAATATCGGTATTGCAATCTCCCTGAATTCAACGAATGAAAAGCAGAGAACTGAACTGATGCCGATAAATCAGAAATATCCGGTCAAGGATATATTCAATTTCCTCTCTACAAAAAGAACCCTGTTCAAGCGGAGACCTACAATTGAATATATCCTCATTGACAAGATAAATGATTCAGAGAAGGACGCTGATCAATTAATCAAGCTTACAGACCGGATCCCATGCAAGATAAATTTAATCCCGTACAATCCCCATCCCGGCTGCGATTTTAAAAGGAGTACGAGGATAGACCCGTTTCTGAATAGAATGATGAACGCGAAGAATGCAGTCACGTTCAGGCAGAGCGCGGGGACAGGGATATATGCAGCCTGCGGGCAATTAGCAAACATCAAAACGTCTTCGGAAACAGAAATAGAAGATGATGAATGACCCTGAGCAGAACTTCAGAATTGAAGATATAAGAATCAAAAACATGACCTTGATCAATATAATTGTCTTCATTATTTCCATGATTCTTTTTCTGCTCTTTACCGTTTTAGGCGTTGCTATTCTTATTCATCAGAGAAAACCGTTCAGGGCGGAATATAATCTAATCGGCCTGATTACCTTGCCGTTACTGAATATGATTGCTCATGAATTGATACATGCATTCACATATATCATCCTATCAAAGGGATCGTTCAAAGACTTTGAATTCGGATTCAATTTGAAGAAGATGATAGCCTACTGTTATTTAAAGAAGGATGTCTCCATTAGAAGTTACCGGTTAATTGCATTGATGCCATTATTCATTTTACTTCCTGCCGGGGTAATAATCTTTTTAATCTTTCCCGGCCCTGCAACTTCCATCTTTCTTGTTATCTCCCTGACCGGTCCTGTATTTGATATATATTACACAGTAAAGATCAGGAATTTTAAATTGGATAGTCTGATCCGCGAAACAAAGGAACAGGATCATCTCTTTGTTTTAATCCCCGAAACCGGAATCTCAAATGAAATCACTGGTTAAGAAAAAGGAAAATAATATTTCGCTTTTGCAACTTCGTTATTTCCTGCATTTAAGAAAAAATTTATTTTTCATTACAGGAACAGAAGTGCTGACAGATGTGAATATTTTACTTAAAAACGTGGTTAAAAAATTGACAAT
>JAQVHJ010000105.1 GCA_028696285.1 bacterium | reverse complement strand
ATAACAATTAATAAACAAAGCCCAAAAGAAAGTCTCTTCGGGAATATATATGTATATAATCAAAGTAAATGGCAAGCAAATCGGAAAAGGGAAGATCGTAATTGTTAAATAGCATTAAAATTTGATTTTTTTCAAATCATTTTTGTAAAAATAACATTTAAAGCGTTAAATTAAAAAAGTAAAAAGTAAAGGGCCGGCACCTTAAATTTTTTCTTGCTTTTTTTTAAGATTATGTTATAATACAAGTGTTCTATAATAAGAACGATTGTTCGATAATTAGAACGGAGGGTTTCTGTGAGTTGGTTTGATTTGAATCTGAAGTGGAAGATATTAGGGTATTTTGCAGAGAATTCGGATAAGGAGATTTATGTATCACAATTAGCAAGTGAGATTAATTCAGGAAAAGGAGTGACCAGTGTGATTTTGCATGACCTTAAAAATGAGGGTATCCTGAAAAGCAAGAAATATGGGAACGCATTATTCTATTCATTAAATGATAATTTTCTTACCAGGGAACTTAAGGTATTATATTTTCTCAATAAGATTTGGGAAAGTGACCTGATTAACTATTTTATAGACAATGACAATAATATTGAGTATCTTGCTGTTTACGGGAGCCATATACAGGGTACCAATCAGCAAGATAGTGATATTGATCTGCTTGTAATAACGTCATCTAAATCTGATTTAATTACAGATGAGATGGAAGAAAAACTGAATAAGAAAATCAGTATTACAAAACTAAGCTTGGGTACTTGGTTAAAATTAAAACGAAAAAAAGATACATTTTATCAAACGATTCATTTAAATCACCGTGTATTGATTGGAGATGAATTGCCGTAAATCTGAAGGATTGCTTAAATGAAGGATTGATCAGGAAATTTAACTTTCCGGAGAACACTTTTAAAAAAGAACTTGAAAATGCAGAACATCATTTGGAAAACGGAATAAAATGCATTAGCAATAATATGCTTGATCTTGCAATTGTTTCCATTTACACATCTATGTTCCATGCTTCCCGTTCAATTCTATTCAGGGATAATTTCAAGGAAAGGAGCCATATTTGTTTGAAAATTTATATTGATGAAAAATATTCGGAACTTTCTGAATTTACCCGAATCTTTAATGCATTCAGAAAAAACCGTATAACATGCTGTATGGCTTGGAAGTTTCTGCAAGTAAGCAGGACGTTGAAGAAGGGATAAAAGCCGCAAGAAAATATATTAATAAGATAAGAAAAATTCTAGAAAAGTAAAAAGGACTAAGTAACCCTTACCGGGATGTAAAATTTAAATTTCTAAACGCCAGAAATAGAAACAGAAATAGAAATAGTATTAAAAACGGAATTCAACTGATACCATGTATTTCTATTAGTATTTCTATTTCTAAGATTTGAATATTTGATATTCTATGCGTTCTCTCCTAATTTCGGGGAAACTTCATTGGGACTACTATGTTAGTGGTAAGTGGAGAATGGAGGGTGGAACGTGGAATGAATATGATAGATACAAATCTCATGCTCGCAGCGAATCACGAATCAAATGTTTTAACCTGGCGATGTATTTTATTCAAATGATACGGGCGTCCGTCCGGGCGCCCCTACAGTGCGTATCAAATGTTTGCAATACAAATCTATCGGTTATCGAATTACGGATCACGATTTTTATATTCTCTTCTTAATGCCTATAATCCTGCCACATCCGAAGCCGCCTATTTCTACTTGTATTTCTATTTCTAAGATAAAATAAATAATTTTTATGAATCATATTGAGATTTTTTGTTAAATACATGTTTTAGATAAAACTGAGATTGTTAGAAAAAGCATATTTATCTCTTACTGATTACTCAAACTGATTAAGGAAAATCAAACAGAGTTTGATTTTTATCCACTCTCCACTAAAAAACGGTTGACAAATCAACGGAAATCTGTTATAATCCAATTTGGTTGAGTAGTCAACAAGTTGTTGACACTTTATTTGGTGATTTTACGTATAATAAGGAAAGAGGTTAATATGGCGACGAAAGATTATATTAAAGAGGAACCCCTGTACAAGATGTTTGTGGAACAGCATCCGGGGAAGGATTCACGTTTTGCTTTGATCGGGTTCTATTTCGGATTTCTGCATAAATCGTTTAATGCGCATATGCAGCAGATGACGCCTGACATAGATTTGAATCCGGGCGAGATGCCTTTTATAACGGTCTTAAGGCATAAGCCGGGGTTGTCCCAGCATGAATTGAGTGAGATACTGCACGTGGATAAGGCATTAACTGCGCGTGTAATCAATGCACTTTTACGGAAGGGCTATATAAAAAAGGAATCTGACAATAAAGACAAGCGGCGAGTCAGGATATTCTTAACAAAAAAAGTGAATACAACCAAGGAAAAATGCGCACAAGCGCACAGGAAATGGACAAAGATTCTCACCGAGGATGTTTCAGAGGATGAGTTATCAACACTGAAATCGATTTTAAGAAAATTCTGCAATAACATTATCCAGTCACAAAAATCAAAGAAGAAAGGAATGGAGCTATATAAATGAAAAGAATATTAACATTATTTCTTCTGATTATTTTACTCTCTCTTCCTGCATTAAGCATGTCGCTTAAGGAGGCGAAGGAGATTGCCTTGAAGAATAACCGTGCTTTAAAATCAAAAGAACTATCTTATGAATCAGCGCGCTGGTCATATTATGAATCAGCAGCAAAATTATTCCCGAAGCTTTCTGTTTCAGGAACATATACAGAATACGACCCTGATATTTCAATCATGTCCGCTTCAATTTTTCAAAACAGTGCGGAATCATACGGGTTCAACTTAACTCAGCCCGTATTTAACGGCGGAGCATTATTTTACGGTTCCAGGATACAAAAGAAGTTGTTAACATTATCCGAGTATGACCTGAAGAACCAGAGGATATCCACAATTACCGGGGTTGAGCAGAAGTATCTTGCAGTTTTGGAAAGCAGGGAACTTTTAGATGCTGCTCAGAAGGATTTTACGCTCAGCAAGTTAAGTGAAGAGACCGCAGAGATCAAGTATAATTTAGGTAGTATTTCCAAAGCGGATTATCTCAATGTAAGATCCCAGACCGCATCGAAGGAAATAACCGTAATCAGCAGGGAGAACCAGCTGAAGATAAATAAATTAGACCTTGCCAATTATCTTCAGGTTGATGATAATTTTGAAGTTGAGCGCATTTCATTTCAGGAGTACGAGAAGCAGATAAACAAGATAAAGTCATTAACCCCCGATAAGATGGAGAAGATCCTTGAAGAGTTAATAAATCATGGACTGGAATATAACCCGACAGTAAAGATTTCGGAACTTAATAAAGAGATTAAGAAGAATAACGTTGCGATTGCCAGGAGCAGTCTTTTCCCTGCTGCAAATTTATCATATTCACAGAAATGGGATAAAGCGGATTATGAAGAGGATTTTGACGACCAGGGAGTTGCTTCCTTGACAGTAACACTGCCAATATTTTCTGTCACATCCAATGTTTCAAAATTAAAGCAGGCAAAGAATAACTATGAAGAGTCGAAGCTTGACGATGATTCCGTTAAAGATGCCGTCCGTCTCCAGATCAAGCAGCAGTTTTATAATCTTGTAACAGCCGCCCGGTCCGTTCATTCATCCATGCTTGCGCTTGAGTTTGCGCAGGAGACCTATGACCAGATGGAAGTAAGGTATCAGAATAACATGGTGAGTACACAGGATCTATTAGATGCGGAATTATTATTAATAAATACAAAGAATCAGAATATTATTTCATTTTATAATTATCTCAAAGCGAAATCTGCCCTGCTCCAGTTATTGGGAGAGGAAGATGAAGCGGAATTGTTTCAATATATAAATTAACGGAGGGATGAATGAGAAAATATACTTTATTAATTATTTTAGCGGTAGTTTTTATTCTCGGGTGCGGAAATTCCGGCGATTCCCCGAAGCCCGGCCCAGGGAATCCGAATGGGAATATGATGAAGAAGGTCCCGGTAATAGTGAAAGAGATTAAACCGGAGACACTCCATCGCTATATTTACATTACGGGAAAGCTGGAAGGGAAGACGGATATAGTTCTTTCCAGTGAGACAAGCGGGAAGGTCGTTGAGATTTATAAGAAGTTAGGTGACTGGGTAAATAAGGGAGAGGAGATTGGAAAGATAGATAATACATATTATAAGATTAAGGTTGAGCAGGCGAAAGCAAATCTAATGTCGGCAGAAGCGGCGTATGAACTGGCAAGTATTCAGATGGGCGCTGCGGACCAGCTTTACAGCCAGGGAAAGATTTCACAGGCAGAGTATGTTCAGGCGACGAGTAATCTCAAGAAGAGCCAGTCAGCGATTAATGATGCAAAGGCGAATCTTGAGTTAGCCGAGAAAAATTTTGAGTATTCCAGATTCATCTCACCCGTATCAGGATACATTACCAATTTAAATATTAAAATAGGTGAAATGATTTCTGTCGGGAAACCGATCTGCAGTATTGTTGACACCAAGACATTGTTAATCAAAACAGGGATCAGTGAGAGTGAGGTCAGTTTTGTGAAGAAGGGTCAGGAAGTTCTTGTCAACTACCGTCCCCTCGATAAGACTGTAGCAGGAAAGATAACAGGGATCGGGATTAAGCCCATAAACGGCGCGGGGAACTATCCCATTGAGATTGAACTTCCTAATAAGGATGGAGAACTTTATCCCGGAATGGTGATAGAAGCGAAGATATTAAGTAAGATTTATGAGAATGTAATTTTTACATCAATCAACGATCTCAGAGAGGAGTATGACAGGTATTATGCTTTTGTAGTTATTGACAAAGATAAGTCAAAACGTGTTGAGGTTAAGTTGGGTGATAAGGTCGAGGAGAATGTCATTATCTTAGAAGGATTGAGTGAAGGAGATCGTCTTGTGACGGAGGGTATTGAAAATCTGGATGACGGGCAGGTAGTAGAGATACGAAAAGGTTTAGAGTAGGAACAGGGAGAAACAATGTCACTGCCTAAGTTTTCAGTAAATAATTCGAAATTAATTAATATGATAATGATGATAGTCTTTATCTTCGGGATCTATGTAATGCTGGATATCCCGAAGGAAGAGATGCCTGCAATTGAATTCGGGAGATTTTATATCAATGTAACATACCGCGGTGTCTCACCTTCAGAAATGGAGGAACTGGTCGTAAAGAAGATAGAGGATCAGATAAAGAATGTTAATGATATAGATAATATTACATCATACTGCCGTGAAGGATTGGCGGTAATAAATATTGACATGCTTCCTAATGCGGACATAGACCAGGCCTGGGAGGACTTGAATACGGAACTGCAGAAAGTGCGGGATCTACCTGATGACGCGGAGGACCCGATACTGGTCAGATTGAACATGCGAGAAGTAAATTCAATCTGCAATGTTTCAATCGGCGGTGATTTCAGCGAGGATTCCCTGCGTGAACTTGCAGAAGATCTTCAGGAAGAACTGCTCAACGTAGAGAATGTATCCAAGGTCGAGATTTCCGGCACTCGCGATAAAGAGATCTGGATTGAAGCGGATATGTACAAGATGGATGAATTCGGGATCTCCTTAAATGACCTGGTAAACACAATCAATGCGCGGAACATGAACGTTCCGGCAGGAACAATACGTTTTGGAAAGGCGGAGTTTATAATAAGAACAGTAGGTGAGTTTGAAACGGTTGACCAGATAAAAGAGCTGATAATTCAGATGGATTCCAACGGCAGAGCCATTAAGGTAAGGCAGATTGCAAAGGTCTCCGAAACCCTTGAAGAACGTTCATTAATTGATAAGTTGAGCGGAAAACCTGCAGTTAATATCAGGGTGTATCAGAAAGCTGAAGGGAATATCGTTAAAATAATGAAGGATGTCCGCGAGACCGTAAATGATTTTGAGAAAAGAGTTGAAGGGTTGCATGTAGAGATTCGGAATGACGGGTCGATAGAGGTTAAGAATTCCTTGAATACACTCGGGAACAATGCATTGCTGGGAGTTATTCTGGTATTTATCACACTGACATTATTTATCGGGTGGAGAAATGCAGTCTTCGCAGCCTGGGGCATCCCGTTCAGTTTCCTTCTTACATTTATACTAATGCAGAGATTTAATGTAACGATGAATAACCTTTCCTTATTCGGATTGATCCTTGTTTTGGGTATGGTTGTTGATGATGCAATCATTGTGCTTGAAAATATCCAGCGATACAGGGAGATGGGTTATTCTATAAAAGATGCGACAATAAAAGGGACAGAAGAGATCATGTGGCCCGTTGTTGCTGCTGTAGCAACGACAATCGCAGCATTCTTACCGATGCTGATGATGGAAGGAAGGATGGGGAGATTCATGAGTATCTTTCCTATTGTAGTGTCATTGGCTTTACTTGCTTCATTATTCGAGTGTCTGATAATACTTCCTTCGCATGTTGCTGAACTCGGCGGAAAGAAGGTAAAGAAGGAAGAGCCTAATAAACTTACATTGAAGTTTCAGGAGAAATACAGGAAAATGGCTCGCTGGGCTCTTTGTCATAGACCGGTTATTATTGTCGGGATTATAATCGCATTGATTTTTTCCGGTGCAGCCCTGGCATTTAAACTTGTCAAGTTTGAATTCTTTCCAAGACATACCGTTAAAACGTTAACGTTAAAACTCCAAACTCCAGTCGGGACAAACCTTGATAAAACGAATGAGGTAATATCTAAGGTTGAAGAATTTATCATGACAATGCCGGAACATGAAGATATTGAAGCAATGGTAACGACAGTTGGGCAATTGCGCGAGAATCACCAGTGGAAGGTTGAAACATCCAATGCTGAGGTAAGAATCGACTTTAAGGATGCGGATGAAATGAAATATTCACAGGATGCAATAAAGAACAAGATTAGAAAATACCTCAGTGAACTTCCCGGATTATACTCGTATAAATTCGGTGAGTCACGCGGCGGGCCTCCGACAGGAGATGATATAGAGATCAGGGTTTTGGGAGATGATCTCGGGAGACTGGAGGCAATCGGGGAATATGTAATGGAAGAGCTGGGTAAGATTCCCGGGGTATCGGATATTGAGTCGAGTTTTTCACCGGGGAAAAAAGAGATACAGATATTCCCGTATAATGATAAGATTGCATTATACGGATTAACCGTTTCCAATATAGCGCGGACAGTCGGGATTGCATCATACGGGACGGTTGTTTCGAAATACCGGGGTACAGGCCTTGAGGAATATAATATTGTTGTGAAGGGTAATGAAGATAGTTTCAAGAATCTTTCCGACATTGAGAATCTGAAGATAAGAACAAACAAAGGTGAATTGATTCCGTTGAAGGAATTGGCAGAATTCAGAATAACATCCGGATATTCAGTTATTGAACAACGGGACGGAAAAAGGTTAATAACCATTACTGCCGCGACAGGTGTATATAATATTAACGGCAAGACAAAACGTAGAAACCCTGATGAAGTAACAGAGATCTTGATGGGAAATAAACTTCTGAAGAAGGAAGGGGT
>JAQVHJ010000104.1:6938-7613 GCA_028696285.1 bacterium | reverse complement strand
GGATTTCGTCAAATACCGATTTTAACGAATAGTTATCCCTTAATTTTTTATGATATGACACTGCAAACCTGTGAGCTTCATCTCTAATACGCTGAAGCAGGAGAAGAGCGGGAGAATCTTGTTTGAGTTTAAGAGGTTTCTTCTGTTTGGAGAGGTAGATTTCCTCTTCCTTCTTTGCAAGGCTGATCACCATTATCCCGTTTAAACCAAGGTCATTTAATACATTTACTGCAGAAGAAAGCTGGCCAGGTCCCCCGTCAATCATTATTATTTGCGGGAGTTTCTTTCCTTCCTTCAGCAGCCGGGTATATCTTCGGTTAACAACTTCCTTCATCATTGCGAAGTCATCCTGATGCTGAACTGTTTTTATCCGGAAATGCCGGTAATTTTTTTTATCAGGATACCCGTCAGTGAACCGGACTTCTGATGCAACAGCAAATGAATCGCCGAGATTTGAAATATCAAAACATTCAATAACCGCGGGTATTGTTTGAAGTTCAAGAATATCCCTGAGCATGATCATCCCGGTCTTATGCTCCTGGACAACCTTCTTATAAAGATTAACTGCAGAATTCTCCTTTACCATCTCTATTAACCGCTTGAACCGTCCCTTCTGAGGTACTTTTACAAACACCTTTCTTTTCGCCTGTTCTGAGAGGAACTCTTCAAGCTCTT
>JAQVHJ010000104.1:0-6928 GCA_028696285.1 bacterium | reverse complement strand
AAGCTCTTTCTTATCAGAAGGTTCTTCCGGTGAATATATGATAGGGGGAATGGTGTTGAATTCTATTTGGTAGAAACGGGAAAGTAATTCATGAAGTAAGAGATTGAAAGGGAAGTTAACTTTATTTTCATAGATATAATTCTTTTTTGTCCATAATTTCCCTTGTCTGAAAGAGAAGATGTCAATGGAAAAGATGTTTTCCTTTTGATGATAATTTACAATGTCATAGTCATCATTGCCGGGGGTAAGCATAAGCTGCTTTGTCTGAATGAATTTAATATTATTTATTCTATCCCGTAATTCCGCGGCCTCCTCAAATTTCAATTCTTCAGATAGTCTATTCATTTTTCCCCGGAGATCTGATAAGACCTCCGTGCTGTTTCCCTTCAGGATCCGGATAACTTCCTCGATATTTTCTTTGTATTCTGAAGAAGATATCTTACCGGTGCACATACCGATGCATTTTCCAATGTTGAGATAGAAGCAGGGACGTTTTATTTTATCTATTGTTTTTGAACATCGTTTTAATTTATAAATATCTTCAAGATACCTAACAACATCCTTTGCAACCATTGCAGGGTATGGTCCAAATAACCGTATAAACGGCTGTTTCTTTCCAGGCTTCCTTGTAATGGTAAGCCGGGGAAATTCTTCCTTGAGATTTATTTTTATATAGGGATAAGATTTATCATCCTTTAGGTCAATGTTATACTTCGGCTGATGTTTTTGTATGAGGATATTTTCAAGAATAAAAGCTTCACGTTCAGATATTGTAATAATATATTCCAGTGAACTGATTCTTTTTACAAGGAATTCTGTTTTTATGCTGTCTAAGTTTTCCCTGAAATAACTCCTTACTCTTTTTTTTAAGTTCTTTGCTTTCCCGACATAGATGACCTTTCCGGTTTTATCCTTAAAAAGATATACCCCCGGGGAATCGGGGAGGAGCTTGATAGTTTCTTTAAGGTCAGTATTCACTTTTCTCTGATTATAGTAAAGTTATTTTCGCCATCGGTAAGGAGTATTACCGTTCCATTCTGATCGGCGCGGTAAATATCAACATTGAAATCTTCAAGTATTGTTAAAGTCTGGTTATGCGGATGGCCGTAAGGATTTCCTGCTCCGCAAGGTATATAGCATGCAACCGGTCTCATCTTCTCCATCCATGCCCGTGAAGTACCGTTATAGGAGCCGTGATGGCCGACTTTATAGAATTGAGAGCGTATATCATTCGGATAGTTTGAGAGGATAACATCCTGAGCTACGGTCTCCGCATCACCCTGGAACATTGCCTTGAAATTTTTAAACTCCAGATGATATGTCAGGGAGCAGTCATTATAATAATGCCCGGTATCATCTTCATCCATCTGATTCTTATTATGGATGAGTTTCATTTTTACCTGGTCTGAATCTAAAGAAATAAAGGAACCAAGCTCAGGCAGCGCATAGTTTGTTTCACTCCTCGGAGTTATAGCGTTGAGGAAATCAATATATGCTTCCGAGGTTGAGGAGAGCATGTTATCATAAACATAATCCACTTTTGTTATTGATGAATCACTCAATACATCAGCTAACCCACCTACATGATCCGCATGGGGATGGGTTAGGATTAAATAATTAATTGAAGTAATACTCTCTGATTTTAGATAGTTCAAGGTAATCTTCTGTCCGAATCCTGTCCAGCTCTCTGCTCCATAACTTCCGTACCCGCCGTCAATTAAAACAACATTGCCTTCGGGTGTTTTAATCAACTCGGAATCTCCCTGCTTAACATCAATATAAACAACTTTAAGAATCTGCGCAGGCGTGGAAACCGCTCCTGAATTGAACTTCTTTATGCTTGAATATATTATGGTGTCTGCTGTCTTCTGCTTAATCCGATAGTAATATGTGGTATCAGAATTAAGATCAAGAAAAATTATTGAATGGTTAGTCGTCTCTCCCTGAATTGAATAAGCGGTATGATTTAAAAAGTCTGAATCGGTTGAATATTGCACGATTGACCTTGTAGATTCCGACGATTTCCAGGTTAGAATTGAATTGGAATAAGAAAGATCATAAATCTCCATAGTTTCCGGCTCGGTTATCAGCTTCTCATCCTTTGTGCAGGAGAAAAGAAGGGAAAGGATGAGTAAAACTAATACCGATATCAAAAATCTGTTTATCTTCATCTACTGAAATACCTCCATTTCTAATTATACCATAAAACAGAACAAAATTCAAACAGATTAACTGCTTGATTAGATAATAGTGCAATATTCATACCAATTTAATAGGATTTTAAAAGCGTGCTCGTGGCGTAAATACGGGGTGATGGCCTTGAAATAAAAATGTAAAAATGTACAATAATGTTGAACTCAATCTTCCAAGAATGAATTTTCAAATGATTTTTCTTGAATTAAACTTAAAATTATGTTAAAATATCAAACAAATTCAAAGGTGAAGATATGAAAATTCGTGAATTGACAATAAAGGATTATAGTAAGATAATAGATTTATGGACTGTTTCAGGTCTTGAATTCAAGCCGAAGGGAAGGGATTCACGAAAATCAATTCAAGGAGAGATGAAGAAGAGCAGCTGTATTTATTTAGGTGCCTTTGAGAAGGAAGAGCTAATCGGAACACTAATTGTAACGGATGATGGCAGGAAGGGGTGGCTAAACCGTTTGGCTATTCATCCTGATTACCGTAGAAAAGGTATTGCAAAGAAACTTTCACGCGCGGGTGAGAAGATCCTTTTCAAAAAAGGGATAGGAATAATTGCTCTTCTTATTTTTGACCATAATGAGAAATCCCAAAATTTAGCAAAATCGCTCGGGTACGAAGAGCATAGAGATATTGTCTATTTTACAAAGAGAATTAACCCTGATATTTAAAAAGACCGGAGGATGTTTATGAAATTAATTGAATGTGTCCCAAACTTTTCCGAAGGAAGAAATAAAGAAATAATAAAACAGATCACCAATGAAATAGAACAGACTGCGGATGTCAAGCTACTGGATGTAGATCCCGGGGCTGATACAAATCGTACTGTCGTTACATTCATCGGGACTCCGGCCGGGGTAGCGGAAGCGGCATTTAAGGCGATTAAGAAGGCATCTGAATTAATTGACATGTCGAAACACCATGGAGCGCATGCTCGAATGGGTGCAACAGATGTCTGTCCGTTTGTTCCCGTTTCAGAAGTAACCATGGAAGATTGCGTCGAAGTTGCAAAAAAGGTCGGAAAACGTGTCGGGGATGAACTTGGAATCCCGATATATTTATATGAAGCTGCAGCATTAAAACCGGAAAGAAGAAACTTAGCCGATGTAAGGTCGGGTGAATATGAAGCTCTTCAGGAAAAATTAAAAAAGCCTGAATGGAAGCCTGATTTCGGTCCTGCGGAATTCAATTCAAAATCAGGAGCCACTGTAATAGGCGCGCGGGAATTTTTAATTGCGTATAATGTTAATCTAAATACAAAAGACGAGAAACTCGCGCATGAAATAGCCCTTACCATACGTGAAAAAGGCCGTTTTAAGAAGGACAAAGCAGGGAACTTTATTAAGGATAAAGATGGAAACAAGGTTAAACAGGAAGGTCTACTGAAAGAATGCAAGGCGGTCGGATGGTACATTGATGAATATGGCCAGGCTCAGATTTCAATTAACCTGACCAATTATAAAATTACCCCGGTTCATCTTGCATTTGAAACCGCCCGGGAACAAGCGAGGAAGTTAGGATTACGCGTAACAGGAAGTGAGATTGTCGGCCTGACACCAAAAGAAGCTCTGATCATGGCAGGAAAGTTCTATTTGAAAAAACAGCGCAGGTCAGTTGCAATTCCGGAGAAAGAGATAATCGAAACAGCAATTCAATCATTAGGTTTAAAGGATCTGACCGATTTCTGCCCGGAAAAGAAGATAATAGAATTTCAGTTTACAAACGACTGCGGTAAATTGGTAGGGATGTCTGTAAGAGGATTTAATGATATACTCTCAACTGAATCACCCGCACCGGGGGGAGGATCTGTCGCTGCATTATGCGGGAGCATGGCCGCAGGACTCGATGCAATGGTTGCTAATCTTACATTCAATAAAAAGGGTTATGAGAAAGTATGGAATAAAATAGAAGTCCTTGGAGAAAAGGCGCAGATCCTTAAGGATGAAATGCTCGACCTTATAGATAAAGATACAGACGCCTTTAATGAAGTCATGGCTGTTCATAAGATCAAGGCAAAAACTGATGAAGAAAAAGCAGAAAAGGAAAGATTGGTTGAAGACGCGACAAAGAAAGCAACCGACATCCCCTTGACCGTCATGAAGAAATCAAGAGAGATACTCGATATTTCAGAACAAATAGTTAAATTCGGCAATAAGAATTCTGCAAGCGACGGCGGAGTTTCGGCAATATGCTGCAGAGCCGCAGCAGCCGGGGCTTATCTTAATGTCTTGATAAATCTTCCCGGAATTAAAGATGAGAAATTCAAGGAAGAAACAAAGAAAACCGCAAAAGAAATCCTGGATGATATAAATAAAAGAGTCAATAAAATACTTAAGATATTCTCTTGAATATAGTGCCGGTCCTTTACTTTTTACTTTTTTAATGCATCTGTATTGATCCTTAATACCGGAGATAGAGACTGTACCTTTTAACATTTTTTTCTTGACAATAATTTGGGTTCATGTTATAATAAATCGGTTAAATGAACCATAGAGGATGATTTGGAAGAGATATTGAAAAGACACAAAGACCGATTAGTTCAGCAAAGGTAAGTTATGAATAGAATTATTCAGGAGTTATTTGGGCATAGCAGTTTGAAGACTACGGAAGTTTATACACATGTTTCAATAAAATCGATCGAAAAAATAAGAATTCACATTGATGACTATTTTGAAAAAAAGTAACAGGAGAGTATAATGAAAATAAATGCAATAGAGTTTATACAAACTTTACAGACAAGCGTAAAGAACGACTCAACAACAAAAATAATGTTAATATATAAACCTTGACAAGATGGCTAACAGAAGTTTAGGAAAAGCAAAAAAAGACAAAAATGATGAGTTTTACACTCAATTAGTTGACATTGAAAAAGAATTATCTAACTACACTGAGCAACTTCGGGGAAAAGTCATTTTTTGTAACTGTGACGACCCTTTTGAGAGTAATTTTTTCAAGCATTTTGCCATGTCATTCAATCAACTTGGTCTGAAGAAATTAATAGCAACATGCTATAATCCAAGTCCTATTGCAGGTACCCAACTTGCACTTTTTGACGTTAACCCACATCTAAAAAAAGTTATGACTAAAAATACAAAGCATGCATACAAAATAGAAATTACAGAAGTCAAAGATTATAATGAAGATGGCAGCATAGATCTTTCTGATGTTGAATATTTAGTAAAACATAATGGAAATTCTATAAAGCTTTTAGAAGGGAGCGGAGATTTTAGAAGTCAAGAATGTATTGAATTATTGAAAGAGTCTGATATTGTTGTTACAAATCCTCCATTTTCTCTATTTCTAGAATATGTTGCACAGTTAATAAAATATGATAAGAAATTCATAATAATGGGTAATATGAATTCATTACACAAAAAAGAAATTTTCAAATTAATAAAGGAGAATAAATTATGGACTGGATATGGATTTAATCTAACATGTGAATTCTTCATGCCAGATCACTACCAGAAGTGGGACAGAATAGAAAATGGCAAAAAAATTGGCAAAGTACCTGCTATTACTTGGTTTACAAATCTTGATACACACAAACGACATGAAGAAATGATTTTATGGAAAAAATATTCACCAGAAGAGTTTCTTAAATACGATAATCTTGATGCTATCGAAGTGGGTAAAGTAAGTGAGATTCCAGAAGACTATTATGGTATGATGGGTGTACCTGATACTTTTTTAGAGAAATTTAATCCAGACCAATTTGAATTGATTGGTATTCCAACAGGTAATTCAGGGAAAGAAATTGGTGTAACAAAAAATTATCGTGGCAGGACTGATATTTCTTTAACACGAAATAGAAAAACTAGTTGCCCTTATTCTCGAATAATAATTAAACGAAAAAAACATGAAGATTAATCTACAACCAATTAAAATTAGTGATATTGTTAAAAACTATAAGGATAGTGCTGAGGAAGGCGTTGTAGGATATGGTGGTAAATTGAATATTAGACCTGCATATCAGAGAGAGTTTGTTTATAAACCTGTGCAACGTGATGAAGTTATCAGAACAATTATGAGGGGTTATCCGAGTACAGCGTTTCCTCTAAATGTAATGTATTGGGCAAAAACTGGGGAAAACCAATATGAACTTATTGATGGTCAACAACGAACTATTAGCATCTGTCAATATTTTAACATGGAGTTTTCCATAGTAATGGATGGGATGCCTAAAAAATTTGATAATCTTTCTCCAGAAAAAAAAGAGTACTTCTTAAATTATGAATTACAAATTTATGTATGTGAGGGTACACCTGAACAAAGATTAGAATGGTTTTCAATAATTAACATAGCTGGTGAACCTTTAACACAACAAGAGTTATTAAATGCCAACTATACTGGTACTTGGTTGAGTAGTGCCAAGCGTTATTTTATGAAGAGTAATTCTGCTGCATATGGTTTAGGTAATAAATATACTGAAATTGAGGCTAACCAAAGTAGAGGTAAAGGGTTAGAAACTGCAATAAAATGGATATCAGGCGATAATGTTAAACAATATATGGCTGACCATCAAAATGATGAAAATGCAGAAGCTTTATGGTTACATTTTAGAAAAATAATTGAATGGGTACAAAGCATTTTTACTGATTATCATCCTGAAATGAAAAATCTAAACTGGGGTCAATTGTATGATACTTATCACAAACAAGTTTATGATTCTAAAATAGTTTCTAAAAAGGTACAAAACCTCTATGTTGACCCTTACATTAAA
>JAQVHJ010000103.1 GCA_028696285.1 bacterium | reverse complement strand
TCTGGTATCCTGCAGATATAACTATTACTTCAGGTTTCAGCACACGCAGCAACTCCTCTGAATTGGCTGTCTTTGACCCATGATGACCGGCTTTTAAAATGGTTGAACGAAGCTGGGTACCGTATTCTTTTACCATCCGGCTCTCTGCTTCAGTCTCGGCATCACCCGGAAGAAAAAATGAAATAGAACCGTAAACAAGCTTGATAACAACTGATGTATTGTTTGTACTTAAACCCATATCCTTTTCACGGGGATGTAATACCTGAACCATGATAGATGGATCCCATTTCAAAATATCACCGTCACGCGCTAATTTATAATCTATGTTCTTCTCATCTATTAATCTTAAAAAATCCTGGAATACTCGTGAAGTCGCAGTTTTACCTGTGTAATAAACCCTTGAAACAGGAAAATTCTTGAGTAGGTAAACAAGTCCTCCTATATGATCAGCATCCGGATGGGTCCCAATCATATAATCAATTTTGGTGATCCCCCTCGATTTTAATAAAGGTAGGATCTTGTCACGTCCGGCATCAAACTTGGAATAATATATATCCTTCTCAGGATCATAAAATTCCGGGGCTCCACCGTCAATAAGAGCAACCTTACCATTAGGCATTTCAATTAAAATACTGTCTCCTTGCTTAACATCAATGAAGGTAACCCGCAATTGTTTTGCAGGTTCAGAATTATTTTCTGAATTGACAGGGACTACGGATAGTAAGAGCAAAGATACAACTAACGAAAGTAAAAAGATATTTTTTCTCATTTTAAGTCCAGTAATGTTTTATTATAATAATTTCATTAAGACGCCAATCCAGACGACTACGGTCAATATTCCTAATACAGCAATAACAATATTTCCCGCTGCGCTCCCCTGGTCAGCTGATGCAGCTTCCTTCTTTCTGACTGATAACGGTTTTGTTTTCTCTTTAATATTGGAGATGGAACTCTCTTCCGCTTCTTTTAATGTCTGCCCGTGAGACTTCTTGTATTTGTCAAGTTTGGATTGCCCATCTTGGTTTTTATATTTCTCGAATTTTCCCATTATTGAAAAACCTCCTCAAATGGTTGAATTTCACTTTATTATATTATTTTAACAAAAAACAGAGAAAAAGTCAAGAAAATAATTATTTTTTAAAAAAGATCCCTCTTCCAGAAAATTAACATTCCGATAACTGATAACAGTAATGAAAACCCCATTGTAATTGCAAAGGCATGGGGAGACTCCTGAAATGGAAGATGAATATTCATTCCGTAAATACTCGCAACTAAAGTAGGAAGCATTAAAATTATTGTAATTGATGTCAAAACTTTCATTACAACATTTAAATTATTCGAGATTACTGAAGCAAATGCATCCATCATTCCGCTTAAAATATTACTGTAAATATTCGCCATTTCAATGGCCTGCTTATTTTCAATAATAACATCTTCCAGTAAATCTGCTGCTTCATCATCAAGATTATAAAGCTGAACACGCTGAAACCGCTCCATCATTATCTCATTCTCTTTAAGAGACGTGGTAAAGAAAACAAGGCTTTTTTCAATATTTAATAATCGGATCAATTCTTCATTTTTCATAGATTTATGAAGCTCGCGTTCTATTGAATTGGTCATGTTGTTTATTTCTTTAAGATCTTTGAGGTATAGGAATGATATTTTATAGAAAAGTTTCAGTAAAAACTCTATGCGTTTACCGGTATCAAAATTCTTTACCTTCCCTTCAATGAATTCATCAAAAATATTTGTCCTGCGTGATGAAACAGAAATTATTATTTTATCTTTTACTACTAAACCGAGAGTTGCTGTATTAAATGGAATTTCCGACTCTTCATCTTCTCGAATCGGGATCCTGAGTATTATCAACATGCATCCTTCATCAATTTCAATACGAGCCCTCTCGTTTATATCTAAAGGATAAGAAAGAAATTCAATCGGAATTCCTAAAAGAAGACTAAGGGAATCTACTTCGTTCTTCGCGGCATCAGAAATATTTATCCAGCAGTTTTCTTCGTATTCTTGTACCTCTTTCAAATTACTATTAAATGTTTTATAAATCTTAATCATGATCTTCTCTTCTGCCTTGAATTTGGGATATTATACCAGATTTTTCATGAAAAGTAAAGAAAAAAACCTCAAGATATTTTGCCCATGTTCTACTGGTCTCCGGCCCAACGCTTGCACAGTTTTTTGTTTTAGAGATTATCTTATTACCGGGTAAATATTCAATTATTATGTGATTTTTATACAGACCAGGACCTCTCACCTCTACAATGCATTGTAATACAATTCTTTCGATTATCGATTGATTGTTTACCTAATCACAAGATCTAAACACCTGGGCTATCATTCATAATGCTATTTTCACAATTTTAAATGCGGAATATCAATTACGGTTCGTAAATCACATTTGTTATTCTTCATCCCGTAGGGATAGAACGCTTTTAGCCCACCGTTTCAACGGTGGGTGTGAATGAGAAGGACAATTTTGCAGAGTTCAGAGAGATATATTATGTTAATGGATAAAAATGTAATGCCTGTTTATTGAACATTACATAATTGATATCATTATTTAAACTTAAATATTGAACTTCTAAAAAAATATTTTAAATCAATTATACCCAGCGTTAAAACGCTGGGCTAATGGCTATCGTCCCTACGGGACTAAATATTAATACTTCTATTTAATTTTTCAATCACAAACGAATCGCAGGAAGAATAGGGTGCCGGCCCAGGAGTTAGGAGTTGTTCAAGCATTACATTTATGTTTGTAAATTGGCATAATTTATCTGAACTTCGCATAGTTTTTTTTTTTGGTACTTTGACCCCGGTCTTAAGACCGGGGTTACTTACCGTCAACTCCTGAAGGAAAGAAAAATATGAATATTAATCCAGACCGAGATCGAGATAGAGATTGAGAATTAATTCAGTATCAATAGCATTTAATACTTGCATTAAATAAAGTTTGCGCAGTAAACCCTACTCATACTTGATACACTTACTGATTTAAGACCGGGGTTACTTACCGTCAACTCCTGAAGGAAAGAAAAATATGAATATTAATCCAGACCGAGATTGAGATTGAGATTGAGAATTAATTGAGTACCACCAGCATTCAATACTTTTATTTAATAACGTTTGCGAAGCAAACCCTACCCTTATTGATTACTCGAACTGAGATTTCTGAAAGAAATCTTTGGTAGGGATAGAACGCTTTTAGCCCACCATTTCAATGGTGGGTGTGAATGCAAAAGAGGTATCGTGCAGAGTTCAAAATAATTTAATAATGCAAAATTTTATTAATGTAATGTTTTTACATTACATTTCAAATCACGAATCACGATAATTTATCTCGCTGAACGCGAGCTTACCCTTTCCCGTAGTTGTAATCAAATATGGCTCCTGCGTATACATTTACAGAAGACAGACTCTTGAACCTTTATAACTCCGGATCTGAGATTACACCCATAAATAAAATAACACCGGTTCCATCATCCTGAATCGTAAAAAAGAATGGCCGGTTAACATACATTTCATAAACATCCATTGGCGGGGCAGACTTAATCCCCATGTGGACAGAAGTAACAGCTGCTGCCTCAGTCCCCTCTTCATTTACTTCAACAAATGTTTTATGCTGCACCTTCTGAATAAATACATTCGGCGGAATCGGACACATCTTACCGAAATTGGCCTTGTCCCTGTTAAATGCAATCGTCATTCCAAGTGCTTTTAACGGATCATTCATTGTCTTATCATATTCACATTTAAACTTGGGCAGTTTTAATTTTACTTTATGTTCAGCCATTAATCCAATCCAACCCTGATACTTGTTGTAATTTAAATCTTTCAAAAATTCCTTCATACTTGAATCCTTTGCAGGAAGAAAAACATACATTGAAACCCTGTCATTCCCGTAAGGAAGACGTATCGCTTGAATATTCTCCGTCTCAACATATCTGAATTTATTTTCCTGGAACATTAATGGATGCTGTTTCTTGTTATAATTAATCAGAAGGAACTCTTCTTCTTTTGTATCATCCTTATCAAATTCACTCTTCCAGGTACCTTTAAAATAAATGGCATTAATAAGAAAAGCAATGGTATCCGACTCTATCTTATCAATGATTTTTTCGATCTTTTTCTTTGTAGACTTCTTTACCCAGTCATTTATCTTTTTCACTGTTGCTTTATCGTTGAAATCTTCAACAGAAACTGTTGCATCAAAATACTTCTTATTTACATCTAAGAATTCCTTCTTGAAACTCTGGTCTTTCCGAAGCCAGAGTGAATTGGCAATCTCTAACTCAACTTTTTTATCTGCGTTCTGAAGTTCCTTGATTATAAGCCGGCTCTCTTCATTGATCTCGTCTAATTTAAGGTTTTTAAATTGGAGCGTTTCATGCATGGCTTCATAGGTTTCCTTATCCGCTCCATTTATTACCATGCTGAGAGCAATACTGATAGATGCCGGTGAAATGAAAGTATTCTTTATCCCATCAGTTTCTAAAATATTATTGAAAAGATCGAACCCGAATTTATTCATGCCGCCAACATAACTCTTCCTTCTCAATTCCTCGGCAGGCTCTCCCGAAAATACGGAAATCGTGAGAATGGATATCAATAATACAGAAAAAATGAAAACAAAACTCTTTTTCATTGGTTCCTCCTCTTTTATATTATTATATACGTAAAAAGAATAGATGTCAATTACTATTTTCCTTTTTTATTAATTGTACATTCTACAAAACACTATATCAAGACATCTACTCTGCCTATCAAAAGTGTCAACTGGTAAAAACACTAATTTTTTCAGGGTTGATGACAGTAGTATTCAACATGGTTATAAATCTTTAAATTTAATCTTGCAATGTCCTGGTATTTCCGGGCAGTGTAAAATAGTGCGAATGAAATGACTACTATTTTCCGTTGCTAATCAAAAAGCACTCAATATAATTTTAAGCAGCAACTGCTCTAAACATAATGAACAATATTAAATCTTTATTTCTTGTTTTACATAAACATGTTACATTTGTTCAGGTATTATGTTGCTTAAATTTAATATTGCTGCTTTCTTTTTTTTACAACGGTAAATTAAAGCTCGCTCCGCCCCCTTTAATTTCACACTGCTTGACTTCGTCAAGACACGGGAAAGACTAATAAGAATATTAATTATCAACTACCGAACATCATGCACCACAAGGATGCATGACTCTGCGCCGAACACGCTGCTTATTTATACTCAATTAAATTGGTACTTAGAACTAAGAAGCACGTGATACTTAATTTTAAGGTGAGTGTAATTTCAACAGGGACTTGTACGAGACTTGTAAGAGAAAAGGAAAAATATGTATTTTACCATCAAGGACTTTAAGAAAGAAAATATAAACAGGTTGAATGCAATGCATTCATCATTAACGGATAGAACAGATTAAAAACAAAACAAGGATGATTAAATTTATCAATGTAAAACAAGAGGGATTTTCTAAATTTTAATCAGTTAACAATCAAATTTATCCATAGTTTTGTTTTTTTCTGTATCTATCCGTTAATAGAGCATAACCTATTTATGCTCACCTGTTTATATTAAATCTTGCCGTGTATTTGCGCAGCAAATCCGTGTAAAATCATGCGAAGACATGAGCATGATTTGCCGTTGCAAATAAAATTCACATTCTCTTGCTGCCTAAGTAGCGAATGCTCTAAATATCTGCAACAACTGCAGAAATGCTATATTAATAATTTTCAATCTAATATTTTCAATGCGTAGCTCTTTGGTTCAGCATATCAAATTCATCTTAAAATCAACTAAGTAATTTTTCATCCTTCTGCGATTCTGCGGTTAACAAATCTTCTCTGCGTCCTCTGCGTCCTCTGCGGTGAAATATCACATTCAAATGCTATTCAAGTATCACCCGCACTAAACATTGCAACAACATTTACAATGCTATATTCAAAATTTTAAATTTTCAATCTACAATCTTAAATTTTCAATGCGAAGCTCTTGGGTTCAGTATATCGCCATAATCTTAAAATCAACTAAGTAAATTTTCATCCTTCTGCGATTCTGCGGTTAACAAATCTTCTCTGCGTCCTCTGTGGTTAAAAATTCTTCCGGTTCATCTCTTCCATTATCACTCTCCACCTTCCACTCTCCACTATGATAAAAATGAAAGAACCGTCCCTGTTTTTTTTACAAATTACTCTGAAAACATATAAAAATATCATTATAATAAATTTTTTTATTGATTTTTTATGTTAAATATGATAAAATAACAATATAAATTTGGGAAGAGTTATGTTTTACTTTTCAAGATTACAGAAAATAATAGTTATAATATTAACAATTTTATTTGGTTCGGGCATTGCTGCTTATTTTATTGTTCCGGCAAAAGAGTCAGAGCCTATCAGTAAAGAAGAGATCGCGAAGAATATCCAGGATTTGAAGAAGGAACTTGAAGATTTCGAGATTCAGAATCAGGGCAAGAATCTCCCGCCCGAGTTTGAAGCTGCAAAGAAAAAGTTGGATCAGGCGATTGAATGCACTATTACAGAAGAAGACTTTGTTAAATCCTTCAAGCTCCTTTCTGAGTCGCGCCAGGATTTTTCCGAAGCCAAGTTAATTTTAGCAAAGCAGGAAAAGACCGTTGTAAAAAACACCGAGACACCCAAGCCTGACCCAAAACCCAAGCCGAAGCCAGAACCCAAACCCCAGCCAAAGCCTGAACCGAAACCATCTGAAAATACCGATACTTCTAAAACCAATAATCAAACCTACGATTACCTTCCCCCTGTTACCCCCACTCCTGTCGTGAACAATACTGACGCGTCCTTTGATGAAATCAATAAAAAAGCATTAGAAGAGAAAAACAACACAAGCACCTCTAATGACTCAACCGAATACAATTATAAGCCCCTAACAAAAAACAATCCTGATTCTAAAGAAAGTGAAACGAAGGACCCCGCGACACCCAAACCATCGCCTTCCCCATCAGGCGGCAAGGTAAATTTAAACACAGCCACTTCTGAAGAATTGCAGACATTAAAAGGAATAGGCCCTTCGAAAGCAAGCAGTATAATTGAATACCGCAATTCTCATGGTGCATTCAAGAGGATTGAAGACATCCAGAATGTCAGCGGGATCGGGCCAAAAACATTTGAATCATTAAAACCGTACATTACCGTTGGAAGCGGAGATGAAGTTACAGAGAGCCCCGATACTGAATCGAACTATTCATCTTCTGATACTCCCCCTTCATCGGGAAAGAAAATCAATATTAACACAGCAAATGTTGAAGAGCTGGATACAATCCCGGGAATAGGCCCGAAAACTGCCCAGAGTATTATAGACTACCGCGATGAGAACGGGCCGTTTAAAAGTGTTGATGACTTAGCTAATCTTCCAAGGATAGGTCCGAAAACATTAGAAAAGATAAAACCATATTTAACTGTAGGAGATTAAATGAAAATCTACCCTGATCCAAAAACCGGAGGAATTTATGGGAATTGCTGATATTTACAAACGCTTAAACTCTCAAACAAGCGAATATCTGGTTTACATTGTCAAGGACTTGAATGAGCAGCAGAAGGATCTCCTTGCCTCTGAATTGAACGAATTAACCGATAAAGAGTTATATTCTGCAATTTCAATTTTAACCCGAAGATCGGAAG
>JAQVHJ010000102.1 GCA_028696285.1 bacterium | reverse complement strand
ATCGCTCAATTTCGGGAAATAACCGAATGATGTGTACATGTTTATTACCAGGTCATACTTATTATTCTCTTTATATTTTCGAATATCGCCCTTCTTGAACTCAACCTTAACCTTTTCCTTCCTGCTCCGCAGAACGGCTTTCTTTAAATACTTCTCCGTAATATCAACCCCTGTCACATCATAACCAAGCTTTGAGAATACAATCGAATGTCTCCCTACTCCGCACGGGAAATCCAAAACATTCGAACCCGGTTTCAAACCGGTAATATTAATAATGAATCCAACCTCCTCTACCGCCTGTTCAATCCTCACAGGGGTAAACATCTTCTCTTCAAAGTCCTCCCAAAAACTTTTCATTTCAAAAAAACTCTTCATTAACCACTCCTGCATTTTTGAATATTTTAACACTCAAAAGATTAAATTGCAAGAGAATTTTCCTTGGGGACGGTCCTTTACTCTTAAAAATCACAGTTTATTTTAGTTTTTGTCCAACATATCATAAATTACAGAGAAATAAATTAAAATTTCCAGGGAAAGGACTGTCCCCGTTTTTTTTATTTGAAATTTTGAGAAAAAGTATGCTATAATAATATAAATAAGGAGTAATATGGTTTTTCAGGAACTTGAAAATGCATGTAAGACATTAAATTTAAATCCATTCGAGGAAGGCCTTGCAGACAATCTTCCTGACACTCTTAAATTCCACCTGTCATTTATGAAAATAATAATGAATTACTATATTAAAACTCCGAATGAAATTATTCGGGATATTAAACTTTTAGAAAAAAAATATAAAAAGTTTAATGATAAATCATTTTTTAAGATTCATATTTTTAAAGAAATTTTTAATCAGTATTCCCAACAAGGTAATTTTACTGAGTGCCTTAAGATTTCCAAAGAATACATTCAATTTGCAGAAAAGAAAAGCAATGATTTTGCTTTGGCAGACGCATTAAACAAAGCGGGATATTCAAATTTATATCTTGGCGATTTAAATCAAGCGGAAGAATTTTATAAAAAAGCAAATGAAATACTTCTCCATCACCCGAACTTACCCATGGGTTTCACGACAGGAATCTCACTCGGATATATTCTTGGCGTAAAAGGCTTTTATAAAGAAGCAATTGAAAAGATGAAGGAGACCGAAAGAAAATATAAACAATTGGTTCCTTTAAATAGCATTATTTATCTTTATGAAAATCTGGGGTCATTATATAGGGAAATTTTTGATAATAAAAACGCTAAGTTCTATTTAAAAAAAGCTTTAAAATTCGCAAAGAGAACTCATGATAAATTTATTCTGACATATATTTATTATAATCTTGCCTCCATCTTTTTCAGCAGCAGAAATTATTCAAAAGCCCGGGAAATTTATAACAACGGTTTGAGATATGCAGAAGAAGTCGATGATAAAAGAGGTATCTTAATGGGTTATATATCCCATGCAATGATATTAAAGATTCAGAATAATTTTAAAGAGGAGCAAACTTTTCTTTTAAAGGCTGTTCAAATTGCAAAAGAAATAAATTCACATCAATTAATCGTCAATGCCCTTATAAAATATTCAAATAACAGGATGAATGTGGAAGATTATTCTTCTGCAGAAATAACTTTAAATGAGATCGAAGGTTATATTCCCGGGATCAGTGATCATGCCCATGAAATGCTTGAATTTTATTTCCTCAAAGGAATGATATTTCAGAAGAGAAACCAAATAGAAGAGAGTTTATCATTCTTTGAAAAAGCTCTTAAAATAGCAAAGGAAATTAATGAATTAAAATTCATTGATGATATTACCAAGGAAATTATTAAATTAAAAAAGGCAGGAACAAATGGAACCACCCGATAAAGTAATGAATTTTTTTGATGAGAACGGGAATCCCATTTCAATTCTCAGGTCTGAATTTCAGACAAAGGTAATTCCATATAATATAGAAAAATATTGGGATGACAAGAATAACCTCCGAAATTTTGCAGTAAATCTTATTAATGAAGGTTTCTATAAAGAATCTTATGATGTTTCAAAACGTTTACTTGAATTATTTGAACATGATGAGGGAAGTGAAGTATTTTTCGGGGTTTGCCTTCTGATGCTTGAGAAATGGAATGAAGCAGAAAAACATTTCACGAAAATAATTAAAACATTCCCTAAATCCGGCGTTTCATTTACCAACCTTGCGAAGTCTCTTATGGGCCAGGGAAAAAAGGAAGAAGCTATCTCAGAACTTATCAAAGGCTTAAAACTGGATCCAAACCAGGAAAATGGTCTGGAGTGGTTCTTCTATGAAATGACAGAAGAAAAGAAGGAAGAAGAACTTATTAGAACTCTTAAAGAATTGTCTGAAATTAAAGGGGCGTTTCTGCCGGATTTTTATCTTGGGTTATTCTATCTTGAGAATGACTTGAATGAATCTCTGGATTTCTTCCGAAAATCTGTACAAGCGTCCCCGGAAAATATCTCGTTGCTTCAAATGATATCTTCTGAATTAATAGTAAAAAATCACCTTCAAGAAGCAGTGGACCTGGTTATGCCGTATCTTAACTTAAAATCCCCTATTCCATTCCTGACAATAAATATCGCTTTTGCATTAGCTCAACTAGGAGATATAAACAAGGCTCTTGAATTTCTGAACACGCAAGCACAATTCATTGCACCTCAATTTAAAAACCTCTTAAATGATGCAATTACACGTATCAACGAATTTAAATAAAAAAAAACAGGGATATCTCTTAATCTCATAAAATAATTACAATCTATGACACCACCCACAGAACTGTAGTTGTCTAATTTTTTGCTGTTTTCTTCAAAAGGAAAATCTGCCTGTATTATTAAATCACCCTGGCGACAAACCCCTTTAAATATTCTGTTTCAGGGCAGGAGATAAGTATGGGGTGGTCTGATGATTGAGAAAGTTTCTGAATGACTTGAATTGTTTTCCCTGAATCTATTGCTGCATATTCCAGCACACGTAAAAGGTCATCACCTGTTACCGCGCCTGAACATGAAAAGGTAAAAAGAATCCCTCCAGGATTTAATAATTTCATTCCTAAAATATTGATATCTTTATATGCGCGTAATGCTTTTTCTTTTTGGTATTTTGACGGGGCAAGTTTGGGCGGGTCAAGAATAATCATATCAAATTTTTCCCCGCGATCCCGGAACTTGCGCAATTCCTGGAATGCGTCACAATGCAATGTTTTTATCTCTTTATTTGATACACCGTTCAATTCAAAGTTTTTCATCGCAATCTTCAGGGATTCTTCTGAAGAGTCAACTAATGAAACGCTTTCCGCACCGAATTTAAGGGCATAAACGGAAAACCCACCGGTAAAAGAGAAGCAGTCAAGAACCTTTCTTCCTTCAGAATATCTTTTAACATACTCCCGGTTCTCCCTTTGATCTAAATAAAATCCTGTCTTCTGGCCGTCTTTAATATTTACTGAAAATTTATTCCCGTTCTCATTAATGACAATTTCTTCCGGGATTTCTCCGAATGCTATTTGTGATATTCCTGATAACCCTTCCAACTCTTTTATTTTCTCATCTACTCTTTCATATACTCCTTTTGGATGGATTAGATCAACAAAAATCTTGATTATCATTTCCTTGTTCATTTCTATTCCCAAACTTAAGATTTGGACAATTAAATACTCGGAATATTTATCTATGATCAATCCGGGAATAAAATCCCCTTCACTGTAAACCAATCGAATTGAGTCGGTATTTTTAATATGCTCCCGACTCTTGATTGCATTTATAATTCGGGCTCTCCACCAGTCTTCAGAAATCTCGGTATCACGATCCCATTCAAGTATCCGGACTGTTATCTGCGATTTTGAATTGTAAAATCCTTTTCCTAAAAACTGATTTGACGAATCGAATACTTCAACAATCTCACCGTTTGTTATCTCTTCTGCCCGGTTAATTGCTCCTGAAAATACCCATGGATGATGAAATTGGAGAGGCCGTTCTTTTCCTTTTTTTAAAATAACCTTCTTCATTTTTTCCCGTTAAAGTCCTCGTTATCTTTTCCTGTTTTCTTCTATCCAATTAAATAGATCACTAATTACATCCTCTGCAACGTGGTCCGATTTCATATATTCTTCCGGAACACTCATCCCATCTCCTGACATGAATAAATGATTCAATGCCGGATAACTTTTAAAAACAACGTTTTTCTTTCCATCTAAACATTTCTTCCAAATTTCAAAATCCTTCATGGTAACCTGGTAATCACGTTCTCCCTGAATAATAAATACCGGTTTAGTAATCTTCTTTGCTGTTTCACAAATGTTATATTCATCAAAATCAATCCAATACTTGTTCGAAGCGCCGAGTATTATCTCCGGTTTTTCTGTGCGTTTTTCTTTTTGAATCTGTTTAATCTTTTCAACAACCTTCTTTGTATCTTCTATTTGCTTCTTTTCTTTTGCATCACACTCTCCGTCTGCGTTACTTATATACTCAATCTGCTCAATAATTAGCTCTTCGAGTTTCCGGGGAGTCCCGGCCATGATAACATAACCGGCAGGAATCTCTGTCAAGGATGCAATCCTGGGGATCATGCTCCCTCCGAGACTATGCCCTAAAACATAAATTGCATCAGTGTCAATCTGCTCGTTATTTTTTAAAAATTTAACTGCAGAGATAACATCATTTACTGTTTCCTCTTTCACCGTAAGATTATGAATATCTTTCGCGATCGTTTCAGAATAAACTTTTGTCCTCTTATCATACCGAAACACGGCAATTCCCTTTGTTCCCAAACCCCATGCAATATCCTTGAATGGTTTATTCGGACCTAAGGTTTCATCCCTGTCATTCGGTCCCGACCCATGAACAAGAATTAAAACCGGAAAAGGCCCGGAGCCGGTGGGAATCGTCAAGGTTCCCGGTAGTTCAAGATCCTTTTCCCCGAAAACAACATCTTTTTCAGTAAATTTTCCCGGGTCTATATAACTGACTTTTTCAAAATCCTTGGGGCCGGAAGAGGAAATAAAAAATAATCCGGCAATCCTCTTCTTTGAATCATAGGTGATCTTTATATCAAGGTAAGAGATTTGACCATTCTTGTTAAATTCACTCTTAATTGTAACTATCTCATATGATTGATATGGTTCTTGTGAGATACTTTCAATCTTTTCAAAACTTCCAAAGGTTTGCAGGTTCGTTTCCCAAGCTTCCTTCAGTTTCGATTTTGATAGAGCAACCTTCATTACAGGATCAAATTTTGTGACTGCATCATCATATCTCTTTTCAGAGAGGGTTATAACAAACTCCCTCCCAAGCTCTTCATGACTTTTATTCAAATCTGAAGAATTCCCGCTGGAGCAGGAAAAGAGGAATAAAACTATTAAAATTCCCGATAAAAGCCTTGTTTTCATTTTAATCCATCCTTTTTTTTAAGTATAACATATCTAATCATATAAATCAAGTAAAACCATATTAATTAATAATAATATAAGCTTAAGGTTGTTTTACTTGACAAAAGATAATATTTTGTGTTATAATTAAAAAGATTTTAAGAGGTTTAAATGAATAAGAAAATCGCCGGCACTATTTATGACTTAGTTTTACTTACAGCGTCAGTTGTTGTTTTCTTCCTATACTGCGACTTTATGAAAATCCCCAACTTTTCATATCTCCAGATTTTTCTTGTAATAATCGTTGTAACAACAACCCGTCTTTATAAACTGAACATTTTAAAGTTTTTATATCTTACATTTACCCCGGCCACCCTTCTTCTCTTTTCAATATTATATGGGCCGCATATGGTAGTTCCTGCAGGTTTTGTCGGGATACTGATCGGTGAGATCATTGTAAGCCGGGGAGTAAGGAGAGCATTCGGGACATCGTCTGCTTATATTCTTTCCATGTTGATCACATCGTATCTTTATGAAAAACTTGGGGGTAGATTCGGCCTTGAATTCCTTGAACCGGAGAATATCCTCTTCTATTTCTTTATGACCGGGGCATATTGGATAATTCTCGTACTCTTCTTCTATACCCCTATTCTGCTCTTTAGTAAGTTAGAAACGAAGGAATCGGCATACCATTTATTGTGGGAGATCAAGAACTATATCGTATCTCTTTTTGTCGTTTATAATATTCTCGTTCTCATTAAGATTACAGGGAACCTTGCGTCCCTTTTGTATTTTGTTCCGATTTTGTTTATCTTTGCGGCAATTTTAATTCATGCTTTTAACAGAACGGTTACTGCAGAAGAATTTGAGATTGTAATCAATATGATGACAAATACTTCCGGTTTGTCCCTTGAAGAAACGATTGATAAGATTGCAAAGAATTCAAAAATGCTGATTGATTGGGAATCTATGTATATTGGAATTATTGACCAGGAAGAAGGATTGATTCGTCTTATCTTTGATTCAAACCAGGGATTACTTGACGGCTCTCAGTACATAATGATCGGGGAAGGATTATCCGGAAAAGCGGTCAGGACAAAAAAACCTGTAATTGCAAAAGATGTTTCAAGGGAAAAGGACTATATTACTCTTAAAGAAAATATCCAAAGCGAGATTGTAATCCCAATTATCCTTGCCGATGAAGTTGTTGGGGTTCTCGATCTGGAACACGTAGTAAAGAATGCATTTACCCGAAAAGATATTTTCCTTGTAGAATTATTCGGAAAACTTCTCGGGAGAGGAATTAAAGTCCACCTTTCATTACGCCCTCTTGTCGAATCATCAAAGAAGCTTGCCGATTATATTGAACAGCTGGCATCAACCGCTGAGGAAATTAATGCAAGCTCAGAAGAAATCTCTTCAAATCTCTATGAAATTTCAGTTAGCGCAAAACATCAGTTGGATTCGATTACTGCAGGGGTTGAAATGACCGTGAAAGCTTTCGAAACCTCCCTGGAGTTCTCTAAGATCTCAACAGAAGCGTCAAAAACCGGGGAAGAAGTCGTATTTAAAATTAAAGATAATCAGAATAAAATTGAAGAATCTGCGCAATCCCTTCTTGATATACAGAAATTTGTCCAGGGTTCTATGGAGGATATCAGTAATCTCCAAAAAGCTTCGGAAGAAGTGGGGAATTTCCTCAATATAATCAAAGAGATTGCAAGTCAAACCGACCTTCTCTCTCTTAATGCTGCAATTGAAGCAGCAAGAGCCGGAAAGGAAGGAAGAGGCTTCGCTGTTGTTGCAAAGGAAATTGGTGACCTTGCAAGGCAAAGTTCTGAAGCATCTGAAGAGATCGCAGTTACTATCAAAGCTATTCAGAGACAGATTGGAAATTCAATTAATAAAATGAAGGAAGTGGAATTAAGAATAACCGGGGTGGGGCAAATCTCAGACATTACAATTTCTGCGCTTTCAGACATCCTCGCTGCATTTGACGAGATTTTCTCACTTGTTTCAACAATATCAGATGCAACAAAAAACCAGCTGGAAGAACTTAATACTGTTAAAGATAAACTTAATGAAATTAACAGCCTTGCAAATAATAATGTTAAGGCAACTGAAGGTGCCGCTACAACCACAGAAGAATTAACCGCTTCACTGGAAGAGGTCTCTGCTCATACAAATGAAATTAACCTGATCGGAAAACAACTGAAAAATATCATTTCAAAATTCAGAATTAAATAGAAGATACCGACACTGTCCTTTTTACTTTTTTAAAACATTACATCTTTATCTAAATATCAGCATTATTTATTTGAAC
>JAQVHJ010000101.1 GCA_028696285.1 bacterium | reverse complement strand
AGTCAGGCAAGACTGTCGAAAGGGAATATTATTTCATGATTACATTCCCGGAAGGTTTTACTGTATATCAGATAGCAGGCCGGCTTGAAGAGTATCACGTTTGCAGCCGAAGTGATTTTTTAAACAGGGCAGATCAGCTTATAAGTGATTCGGGATTTAAAGATAAGTACAGCATTCCCAAGGAAGTACTGAATATGGAAGGTTTTTTATTCCCGGACACTTACCGTGTTAAGATAAATTATCATCCCGACTATATCATTTCAATGATGCTTAACAGGTTCAATCAAATCTTCAGCAGTTCATTTCGGAAGGAATTAACGGATAGTAATAAGAATTTTTATGAAGTTCTCATAATAGCGTCATTGATAGAGAAGGAGACTGGATACAATGAACATGACCTTATCTCATCCGTGATTTATAACCGCCTTCAGAAGTGGTACATGCTCCAGATTGACGCAACGATACTATATGCGCTCGGTCCGGATGCAAAGAATATTACACGGCAGAATAAACTGATCAAGTCGCCTTATAATACATATACCAAATACGGGCTTCCGCCGACACCGATTTGTAATCCCGGGAAGAAATCAATACTTGCAGCAATTAACCCTGCGAAAACAACGTACTTATATTATGTTTCGAAGAATGACGGAACTCACGTTTTTTCAAATACATATAAGGAACATCAGAAGAATGTAAATAAATATCAAAAGGGCAGATAGAAAGATGAAATCAGATAAACGCGTATTTTTAGTTGGCATAGACGGAGGAACATTTAATGTTATAAAGAACGCCGGCGTGCTTGGGAGACTGCCTAATTTTAAGAAACTGCTTGAAACCGGGAGTCACGGTATTCTCAATTCCACGCTCCCGCCTGTTACTGCGCCTGCGTGGACCAGTTCGATTACAGGCGTGAATCCCGGGAAACACGGCGTTTTTCAGTTTACAGAATTTTTTAAGGATACATATAACCCGCACTTAATAAGTTCAACGGGAATTAAGTCAAAGACCATATTTGAAATTCTCTCGGAGCAGGGGGTGGAGTCAATTGCATTTAATGTTCCATTAACTTTTCCGCCTTTCAAGATTAAAGGCAATTTAATCTCCGGGATGAATGCCACGAATACCACGAAGGGATTTACATATCCCCCGGAATTGGAAGATGAACTGAATACGATTTCTGAACCGTATTATCCCGACATTGACATGGCATATTACCTTCACAGGAAGAAGGGGAGTGATTTTACTGAAGCGCTTCTGGATGTTTTTGAACGGAGAAAGAAAGCTCTGTTTCATCTGATTCAAAATAAACCATGGCAGTTTTTCATGGCCGTATTTACGGAGACGGACAGGGCATCGCATTTTTTCTGGGATAAGCAGGGGAAGGAGAATGACCTGCTCTTTCAGGTATATTCCCGGATAGATAAAATGATCGGGGAGATTTTAAATATTCTGAATGAGAATGATATATTCATGATTATCTCTGACCATGGTTTTGAAAGGTATGAATATAAATTCAATCTCCACAGATGGCTGGAAAAAGAAGGTTTATTAAAATTTGAGAAGATAAAAAAGAACCGAATCAAATTTGATTTCATTAAAGAATTCAGTTCTGCTGAGATTCTTGAAGATTTCACGAAAACCGTCCGTGTTGATGAATTAATAATTGATTATGACAAGAGGAAAGTTATATTTGCGCATCCCAATTCAGTGGTCAGGTATAAATTTAAGGTTCCTTTCAGATCGTCATTGATCTTTTCTATCGCCACTGACCCGCAGTACTGGTTTATAAATCAGGGTAAGGGCGTAATCTTCAAGATAAAGCTGACGATAGGATCGGAAGAGAGATATCTTTATACAAAGATGATCAATCCTAAAAAGAATTCCGGTGAAAGGAAATGGATTGATGAGAAGATTGACCTGTTTGAATTTTCAGGGAAGGAAGTCTGCCTGGATTTCATTACAAATCCTGATGAAGTTAATCTATACAATAATGCATATTGGGGTGAACCGTATATTCGGGGTTTCATTGGAGGAGAGAAGGATTGCAGGGAAAGGATAGACTGGACAAAGACAAAAGCATATCAGATGGATCAGGGTGGGCTCTTCATTAATTTACAAGGCCGAGAAGCCGGGGGTTCTGTAACTATTACAGAGTATGAAGGAATAGTAAATAAAATATTCAATGCAATGATTGAATTAAAACACAAAGGAAAACCGATATTCAGCAGGGTACTAAAAAGGGAAGATATTTATTCGGGGAAGTACCTGTACAATGCTCCTGATATTATTTATGATTTTGAACCGGGATTTTGGCAGGTATTCTGGCAGGATTTCCCCGAGTTATTTATTGAGAATATAGATGATTCTGAGTCATATACCGGGAAACATCACCCTGAAGGGATATTTTTTGCCCGTGGAGTTAAACTTAAACAAGGTGTTGAGATTAGGCCAAGGAATATCATAGACATAACACCGACCGTACTATATTTATTAGGTCTTGAAGTTCCGGAGTATATGGACGGGCTGGTAATTACGGAGATACTTACAAATGAATATATTCAAAAGAATCCTGTCAGGACTTCCAAAGGGATTTCAGCTGACAGGCACATTGAGGAATCGGAAACAGATTATGATGAGAAGAAATCAATGGAACAATTAAAAGGGCTGGGCTATATTTAATGACGGGTTTATTCAGGAAGATCAAGAAATATTTTAAGAAGAAACTCCGTAACCGGAACAGTTCAGAAGAGAATCTCAGAAATTTTAAGAAGGTATCGGATAACTTAAACATCCTTTCCCGGGAAGAGAAGCTTAGTTCAATCCCGGATGTAGAGATAAAGGGTAAATCGCAGAAGAGTAAGAGAAAGGTATTTGTTTACGGGCAGGAAGATATTTACCTTTCAAAAAATAAGAAGGTTCTTTCTGTAATTTTAACTGTTCCGGAGAATGCGTCTTATCTTGAGTTTTATTACGGTTTCATTAAAGTTCCGAAGAAACAGATGGGAACAGTGTTTTCCGCGGAAATTGAATGTAAGGATAAAGAAGTCTTTAAAAGGGAGCTTACTCCGAATGCATTTCTCGAGACAAGAAAGAAGAAACAGAACAAGGAATCCTTTTCCTGGAGCAAGGGCAGGATTTCATTGAAGCATTACTGCGGAGAAAAAGTTCGACTCCGTTTTAAATTAACAGCAGCTGAAGAAACTTTACAAAAGAAGGTCATCTTCGGCTGGACAAATATCAGGATAATTAAAGAGATGAAGATAGTCAGGACGAAAAAAGATAACAAGAAACCTAATATGATACTGATTTTATGCGATGCCCTCAGGCATGATAAGCTGTTTACGGAATTGACGCCATTCTTAAATTCGATTAAGAAGGAGACCAGATTAATTTCACCGGTCTATTCCGTATCATCCTGGACCTGGCCTGCGGTAGCATCATTGCTGACAGGTCTTTATCCGGAGAAACATAATGTTCAGAGGATTGATAAGCATTTTATATCTGATTCCGCAAAGACAATAGGAGAAGTTCTGCAGGAGAATAATTATATTACTCTTGGTCTTTCATCGAATCCCCTGATAAATGAGAAGTATCATTTTAACAGGGGGTTTGATACATTTAAAAGTTTTAATGACTTTTCTGAACTGGATTCGTTCTTACCGTTCTTAAAGGATTGGCTGAAGTTTTTTAAAGATTATAATTTTTTTTCATATATCCATACGATGGAGACGCATGACCCGTACACGCCCAAGTCCGCTTTTATAAAAAAGGTAAAAGCGAATAAAAAGAAATATGATCCCAAAACACATTTAGAACTTATCAGGAAATATAATCTCCATTCGCAGTTGCCGGATGATCCTAAATATATCAAGAATATTGAAAGTTTATACGATGCTGAGGTAATGACATTTGATGAGAATCTGAAAAACCTGTATAAGATACTGGGTGAAACCGGTATCTTATCGGATACCGTTATTTGTGTTCTTGCTGATCACGGAGAAGAATTCATGGAACACGGTAAGATCGGTCACGGCTATAATCTGAGTGAAATCCTGCTGAAGATACCGGTTCTTTTCATCGGGAGGATCCCGGAAATCAGGAAGAAATCCTTATATTCAGTCATGGATGTATTTCCTTCAATCATGGATTTAACCGGGGTAGAAACGGAAGCTGTTGATGGCATTTCATTTTTAGATGAAAGGGAACATTCCCTGCTTTATTTCTCTACATTCAATTATGCATCGAGTGACGGGAATATGTATGCTAAGTTTGCCGTAATGAAGGGCAGTTTAAAATTAATTTATTTTCCAAAGGAAGAGAAGTGGGAATTGTTTGATCTTGAAAAAGATCCGGATGAAAAGATTGATCTCTTTCCCGATCAATTATATTCCACCCGGGTTGATGAATTGAAAAACATCCTTCTCAAGTACTATGATACTGAGAAGCAGAAAGATAAAAAAGAGAAGCTTGATCGGAAGTTGGAAAAAACTTTAAAGGGTTTGGGGTATATTTAATCATGTTTGAATATTTCAGAGAACAGGTAAAATTTAAGGAATATTACCTTCAACGTTTTTTTAAGGGTGATCCATGGTTTCGAAACAGGAAAAAATATTTCTATGAGACCGAAAAAAATCTAAGCAATTCTATAAGATCAACTATGATTGAAGATATTAAAAGCTTTCGCATTAACGGGGAGCCAGATAGATTAAAGATAAAGGTTAAAAATTTCGGATATCATGATGTTTTCTCTATTGCATCGGGAACCCCCCTTTCATTTACAGTTAAGTTTCCCTTCCAGGCAGAAAACTTAATTATCTGGTACGGGATCGGTAAGAATAATCTTAAGGCAAAAGACAGTTATGGAAAATTAATTGTAATGCTTGATGATAAGAAGGTACGGGTAAAAAAAATAACATGGAAGGATTTAAAGAATGCAGGTAATGATGAGATAGAAGCAAGAAACATATCAATAGACATTAAGGAATTCAGAGGTGAAGAAAAAAATATTACAATCCGGTGGAAGGTTGAAGGGGGGTTGGATCCTGATTTAAAGATTTATACATTTGATTTTTCTGTTACTGAATCATTTCATTTACCTCGCAGGAAAAGTTCCGGTTCCCGGAAAAATATAGTTCTTATATTATGTGATGCATTGAGAAAAGACCGTGTATTTACGGAGTTAACGCCATTTTTAAATTCACAGGAGAGAAATTTACTGAGAATTGAAAAGATGTATTCAGTCTCTTCCTGGACATTTCCTGCGGTTACTTCAATGTGTACGGGAGTTTATCCTTTCCGGCATAAGGTTTACAGGTACGATCATTTCCGGTTAAAAAAGGGAATTCCTCTTCTTCAGGAGGTTCTGAGGGAGAATAATTATGTTACTTCCTTCTTTACTTCAAATCCGCTTGTTAAAGCAAAGTACGGGTTTGATGCAGGATTTGATTCATATCTTGAAATCCCCCTGATAAAATCGAATAACTTTCTTCCGTTCATTGAAGATTGGGTTGATTACTTCAGTAAGGATTATAACTTTTTTATTTATCTTCATGCAATGGATACACATACTCCGTATATTGCTCCATCTAAATGCCTGAAAAAGAGCTCGGGACATATTAATATCCCTGTTAAAAAAATGCAGAAACTTATTTTAAATGCAAATGAAACATCTGATCTGAAGAATATTTCAGAAGATATTGAGAATTCCATTATAGATAGATATAACGCTCAAGTCCGTTTCTTTGATATGAATTTAGAAAAATTGATTGATTATTTTAAAAAGAAAGGTCTTCTTGACAACACAATTTTTATTATTACAGCAGATCATGGAGAAGAGTTATTTGAACGGGAAAAATTTACTCACGGATATAACCTTTGTAATTCACTGGTTACAATACCTTTTCTGGTTTTGGGAAAAGATCTCCCGGCTTTAACGGAGAAGAGAGAATTTATAAATATGGATATATTCCCGAGTATTCTGGACCTTGCCGGAATTTCAGCAAATGAAGATATAGACGGCGTGTCGGTATTTAAAGATACTGTTTCAAGACCATTATTCCTTTCGACACATGATGTGTATTACAGAGGTGAGGGCTGGTTCTCGAAGTTTGGGGTGGTTTGGAATGATTTGAAGTTAATATATTTTCCCAAGACGGAAGGATGGGAGTTTTATGATTTGAACAAGGATCCTTTAGAATTGAATAATGGGTTCAATGAACTTTCAAATAAAGAGAGAATTGAAAAATTAAAATCAGTTCTTTTTGAATTTTTAGAGAAGGAGGATCGTTCTATTCTCCTTGAAAAAGAAGGGTTGGACGAGAATTTAAAAAAATCATTAAAAGGGTTGGGGTATATATAATGAGACTTAGAATGTTTGTATTTGTAATGCTGGTTGGGATGAATATTCTCTTTGCTACCTTATATTATTTTATGTTAAGACCACTTGATCTATCCGGAGCTGCTGATGTAAATTATCATGAATTCCGGTTTAATGTTCCAGGAGAACCGGTGATCAGGAATGATTTGGAAAAAGTAAAATGGCAGATACGCAGTTATAGATATGAAATAAATACTCTATTCACTCAACAGGACCATATCATTTTAGAAGATTATGCTGATTACCAATTCAATTTGAACACTAAATATAATTCAGCAGTAATATTTATTGATAAAGTGAATAAAAATATCTCTATATTCTGTATCATTGAATATGAACCGGGGAAATATTTTTATTTAAGGCAAAAGTCTAATTCAACTTCACTTGAAAATCTTGATGTCTTTTTCTTTATTCTTGACTCCATGCAATATAAAGGGGAGAAGGTATTTAATAAAGATGATTTTAAGGATGTTTACAGCGGGATTCCTAAAACATATATGCAGAGTCAGGAATTTTTCAAGTATTTCATGTTCGGTCCTTTTAATGTGATTTTTTTAATAATGCTTATTTCATTTATGTTTTCAGGAAAAAAGCCCGGAGATATTCTTAGTTTCGGGATCATTCCGATATATGAAGGGAAGGCTGATGTATATTATAAAACGACAGTAAGCAGCAAGGGGCATGTTGCATATATTGCAATTTCATCAGAAGAGATTTTAATTTTCATTTTTGGTAAATTAAAACAACGAATACCCTATAGAAGTTCTGATTATTCAGTTAAAAGGGAAGGGAAATACATCAGGATTCAGAAGTTGAAGGAAGATGAAGAAGAAAAGCCCTCCGGAATATCCTTTACAAAGGAAGGTGATTATCTCACTGTAAAGCAGACCCCTGAAGCAGAAAAAGAAGGGACAAATTATGTAATACATGAATGGGGCCAGGCACTCAATGTAAAGCAACCGAAGCGAAAACAATGGATATTAATAAGGCCTTATGACGAAATCTGGGATATCCTTCAATTACCAGCTGATAATCAAAAATAACCGTGATGCGTGAACAGTGAACCGAAATACAAAATATTTTTTACCATGAAGGACATGAAGAGCATAATCGTGATTGGTGATTCGTGAACCGTGATTCGAAAAACGAAGAATTGTATTTCAAACATTTGATACATAACGCTACGCATTGAAAATTGAAGATTTAACAATTGAAAATTGAAAATTGGAGGATAGCATTTTAAATGTTGTTGCAGTTGTTAATAGCATTTGCTACTTATGAAACAATTGAATGTGTATTTAACAGGGACTTTTACGAGACTTGAAAGAGACTAAAAAATTAAAAGAAAAGATAAATATAAATAAACAGGG
>JAQVHJ010000100.1 GCA_028696285.1 bacterium | reverse complement strand
AATATATTTCCTGTATTCATCCAGGGTAGTTGCGCCGATCACCTGCATTTCACCCCGGGCAAGAAACGGCTTGATCATGTTGGACGCGTCAACCGAACCTTCCGATGCCCCTGCTCCAACCAATGTATGCATCTCATCTATGAATAATATTATATTTTTATCTTTAACTATTTCTTCAAGGATCTTCTTCAGCCTCTCTTCAAACTCACCGCGGTATTTACTACCCGCGATTAATGACCCCATGTCCAAAGAAAATACCATCTTCTCCTTCAAACTCTCGGGAACATCACCTAATGCAATTCTCTGGGCGAGTCCTTCTACTATCGCTGTCTTCCCCACACCGGGCGAACCGATTAGTACGGGATTATTCTTTGTTCTCCTGGATAATACCTGGATGGTTCTGCGGATCTCTTCATCTCTCCCTATTACAGGATCTAATTTCTGCTGGAGGGCAAGGTCGGTTAAGTTCTTCCCGAAACGCATTAGTAAATTCTTCCTGGCTTCTGTATCGGTCGTTATCCTCTTCTCTTCCGGAACCTTCATCAGGTCATAAACCCTGTTCAGAAGATTGGACGGATTCCGGCCCATCTTCGAAAGTATTTTGTAGGCCACGCAGTCATCGGTCTTTAATATTCCTATAAACAAATGCTCGGGACCTAAAAAATTTCCGTTTAGAAGATAAACTTCTTCGACAGCCTTGCCCAGAACTGTCCGCGCGCCGGGGGTATAATCAAACCCGGTACTGTCGGAATATTCTGATCCTGCATTCTTTTCCCGTAAATACTTCTCGATATCATTCCGAAGATTATCATAACTCATTCCCAGTTCTGTAAGCACTTTAAACGGGATTGAATCACGGTCACGCGTTATTCCTAATAGTAAATGTTCTGAACCGATGAATTTATTTCCTAATCTCCTCGCTTCGTCTATCGAGGATACCAGCGCTTCCTTGCCTCTGTCAGATAATAATTGCTCAAGATCATTAATCATATTTCATTCCTCCAGTATATCTAAATTCCTGAATCCTTTAATTGTTTTATTAATTTTTTCTGATTGTCTGTCAATTTTGAAGGGAACTTTACAAGAACCTTGATAAAAAGATCGCCCCTCTCATTTTCATAAGGGATCCCCTTGCCTCGCAACCTGAGTTTGGAATTCGGTTGAGTTCCCGGGGGTATCTTTAATTTTACTTTCCCGTCCATCGTCGGGACTGTTATCTCAGTCCCTAAAAGAGCATCGGTCAGAGATATGGATGTCTCAACTTCGATATCTAACCCGTCTCTTTTATATGTTGAATGGGGTTGAATGTTTATAATTATTATCAGGTCTCCGGCAGGACCGCCGTTTATCCCGGGACCACCCTTACCCCGAAGACGGATCTTGCTGTTGTTGTCTATCCCCTTGGGAATGGTTACTTTTATTGTTTTTGGTGATTCAACATGACCGGAACCATGACATTTCTTGCAGGGGTTTTTGATTATACTACCTTTCCCCTGGCATTCAGGACAGACATAACTTGTTGCGAATAATCCCTGGTTAACTGAGATTGTTCCCCGGCCTTGGCACTTGGGACAGGTAACACTCCCGGAACCGGGCTCAGCCCCGGAACCGGTGCAGCGTTCACAAATATTTTCGGATTCAATGGTTAAATATTGAAAACCGCCTTTAACCGCAGTTTCAAAAGGGATAGTGATGGAAGTTAATAGATCCTTACCTTTCTTGGGTATCTTCATGTCAGACGAGGAGATATCATTGAAATCAAAAAATTGTGAGAAGATATCATTGAATGAGTCGGAATCCCGCGAAGATTTCCTTCGGCCTTTCTTAGAAAAATTTTTTAAAATATCTTCAATGTTAACGTCGGTATATCCCTGGCCGCCGCCGGGAGTTCCACCCTGGTAATTGAATCGGGAACCGTATTTTCGTATGGTGTCATATTGCTGGCGCTTATTAGGGTTGGAAAGAGTCTCATACGCTTCATTGATCTCCTTGAACTTCTCTTCCGCCTGCTTATTCCCGGGATTCTTATCAGGATGATATTTCCGAACTAATTTACGGTATTGTTTCTTGATCTCATCTATTGATGAATTTTCCTGGACATTTAAGATTTTATAAAAGTCTTTGAATGACATACCATCACCAAAATTAAAATATTTCTAATGCTTAATGCTTCTCCCGCAACCTCCTGATCCTCTCTTCAATCGGGGGATGCGTTCTGAATAAATTACCGAAAAAGTTATTCTTCAACGGGCTCGCTATGAAAAAATGCGCAGTATTCCGCGCAGTACTTAAATCCGCTTGTGAATATCCTGAGATCTTTTCAAGAGCGCTTGCAAGATATAACGGATTATTCGTGATCTTTGCGCTCCGGTCATCAGCTGCATATTCCCTTGACCGGGAAATCGCTAATTGTATAAGCATTGCTACTATCGGAGCAAGTATGGTTAATAAAAGCCAGCCGACTATTGTTCCTAATCCACGCTTCCTGCCGCCGGCAAAGATTAAACCCCAACGGGCTATGTAGGCAATCGCTGAGATCATTCCGGCTAATGTCGCAGCAATCATGTGTATGAGCATGTCCCAATGCTTTATATGTGCTAATTCATGCGCGATTACTCCTTTGAGCTCATTCTCATTCAGGGTCTCCATTAAACCCCGGGTCAAGGCAACTATGCCCTTTGATGGACTTCTCCCGGTCGCGAAGGCATTGGGCGCTTTCTGCGGTGTGATAAAAATCCTGGGCTTGGGTATCCCGGCATTGCGTGATAACTCTTCAACAATCGCATGTAACCTGGGCATGGATACAGGGTCAACCTCCTGCGCTTTATATGTCATTAAAATTATTTTATCAGAAAACCAGTAGGAACCGAGATTGAAAAGGATAGTGAATAGCAGCATTATTCCCATTCCGGTCGTTCCCCCGAAGTAATATCCTGCAACAACCATTATAAAAGTAAGAACTCCTAAGAGTAAAAACGTTTTAATGAAATTTCCCATCTCTTCACCCTGTTTATCCGGGGAAGAAAGATTTCTCTTCCTCCCCCGGTTATGTTGTTTATTCTACTTCCTCATAGTCAGCATCTATTACATCGCCGTCATCGCCCTTCTTCTTGTCAGATTTTCCCTTTCCTTTCTTGGGCTCCTCTGTCTGCTGTCCTTGTCCTGATGCTTCAGGGCCACCGGGTTGCGGGCCGGCCTGCTGATATAACTTACTGGAAATTTCAAACATCTTCTTCTTCAAGACATCGGTCGCTGAAGTGATTGACTCTGCATTATCAGTCTTGATGCTCTCTTTTAATTTCGCAATGGCATCTTCGAGTTCCTTTTTATCTGATTCATCAATCTTATCTCCTAATTCCTTGAGCTGCTTCTCGGTCTGGTAAATCAATGTGTCTGCCTGATTCTTTGCATCCGCTAATTCCTTACGCTTCTTATCTTCCTCTGCATTCTTCTCAGCTTCTTTGACCATCTTGTCTATGTCGTCATCGCTTAATCCGCCGGATGCCTGGATCTTTATACTCTGGTTCTTGCCTGTGGCAAGGTCTTTTGCATTCACTGTTAAAATACCGTTTGAATCTATATCAAATGATACTTCTATCTGCGGTACTCCTCTCGGGGCGGGCGGAATCCCTGCCAATTGGAAACGTCCGATGGTCTTGTTGTACGCAGCCATTTCACGCTCCCCTTGTAAAACATGAACATCAACCTGGGTCTGGTTATCATCAGCTGTCGTGAAAATTTCACTCTTCCTTGTCGGTATCGCTGTGTTCTTTTCAATTAATTTGGTGAATACTCCGCCTAATGTCTCAATACCCAATGATAACGGCGTAACATCTACAAGTACGATATCTTTGACATCCCCTGCTAATACACCACCCTGGATCGCAGCGCCCATGGCTACGACTTCATCGGGATTTACTCCTTTATGTGGCTCCTTTCCAAAAATCAACTTTACTTTTTCCTGAACCGCTGGAACCCTGGTCATACCGCCTACTAAAATAACTTCATCTATTTCACTCGGCTTTAACCCGGCATCCTTTAATGCTGTCTTGCAAGGACCTACTGTCCTTTCAATCAGATCCTCAACTAACTGTTCAAATTTTGCCCTGGTCAACTTTACTAATAAATGCTTCGGACCACCGGAATCCGCGGTAATATAAGGTATGTTAATATCGGTTTCAGCTTTTGATGATAATTCGATCTTGGCTTTCTCCGCGGCTTCCTTCAATCTCTGCAATGCCATCGGATCCTTACGAAGGTCTAAACCCTGATCCTTCTTGAATTCATCCGCAACATAGTCTATAATTCTCTGATCAAAATCATCACCGCCAAGGTGTGTGTCACCATTGGTAGACTTGACTTCAAATACGGTCTCTCCTCCTTCAGAACCAAGCTCAAGTATCGAAATGTCAAATGTGCCGCCGCCAAGGTCAAATACTGCAATCTTTTCGTCCTTGGCTTTGTCAAGGTTATATGCTAATGCAGCAGCGGTGGGTTCGTTGACTATTCTTTCAACGGTTAATCCCGCGATCTTTCCCGCATCCTTGGTTGCCTTCCTCTGGGAATCATTGAAATACGCAGGTACCGTAATTACCGCACGGTCTACGGTCTCTCCAAGATAATCCTCCGCTATACTCTTCATCTTCTGAAGGATCATTGCCGAAATCTCCTGCGGCGTGTATTTCTGACCGGATATATTTATTACGGCATTGCCGGATTTATCCTTGTCAACTTTGTACGGTACTAACTTGATCTCTTCCTGAACCTCGGTGAACTTGCGGCCCATAAACCGCTTTATGGAAAAGACTGTGTTCTGCGAGTTGGTTACTGCTTGCCTCTTCGCGGTCGCTCCAACTAACTTCTCATTGTTCGAAGTGAACGCTACTACCGACGGCGTTGTACGGGAACCTTCCTGGTTCACCAAAACCTTCGGCTCCCCTCCTTCCATTACCGATACACAGGAGTTGGTCGTACCCAAATCAATTCCTATAATTTTTCCCATTTAAGTTGCCTCCTTAAAAAATAATAAAAACCGGGGGAAAAATCCCCCGGCATGTGTTTAAAGAACTTCTGAGTCTATCATTATTTGACATCTATCTTGATTTCCTTCGGTTTCGCCCTCTCCGATTTCGGTAATTCAAGATTTAATATTCCATCCTTGAAACTCGCCTTGATCTTATTAGGATCTACTTCGGAAGGAAGTCGGAAACTCCTTTGGAATTTTCCATAGGTCCTCTCAAGAAGTAAACAGTTCTCCTTCTCCTCTCTCTTCTCTTCCTTCTTCTCGCCACGAATGGTGATTATGTCATCATGTAGCGTAACATCTATATCATCCTTGCCTACTCCCGGAATCTCTGCTTTAACTAAAATTGCATTGTCTGTCTCCGAAATATCTACACTCGGATTCCAAATACCATCATGATACGATTCTCCATACTCAGGAGCACGCCTGAAAAAATCTGTAAAGATCTTGTTCATCTCCTCTTGCATGGAGACGATGTCCTTGAACGGAGTGAATTTCTTGATGTTCATGGTTATCCCTCCTTTTCTTTCTTTTTTTTTCGGTTAACTTCTTTCTTTTTCAAAGAACACCTGTTTATATTGCAATGCCCGTGCCAATATTTAAAATTTTTCGGTAATACCTTCATAAACACCAATATACTGGACATTTATTCTTTTCCTCCCACTATAATTTCTAGTGTATACAAAAAAATAAATTGTATCAATATGATACTTTGTGTATCATATTGGTGTATTTAAATGATTTGTTGTGTCATATTGAACTAATTTCTAAACGTGCGTACACTTTGTGACTGGTAATCTATATTATATATAATCTGTAAACCAAACAGCGTGGTCCGCGCAGAGTCATGCATCCTTGTGGCGCATGGTAATCCGCGGTAAAAAAATATTTTTCTTTCGATTCACGGATCACAAATCACGCATCACGATCATACCCTTCATGTACTTCATGGTTAAAAACACATTCAACCGAATGATAAGTATCAATTGCTATCTGGTTCATTATATCCCTATATTTTCATATCAATTAAATAATATTCTCTCCGTGACCTCCGTGTTCTCCGTGGTAATAATTACATTCTCTTGAATCCTAAGTATCATTTGCTTATTGGTTCAGTATATTGAAATAACCGAATATCATCAAAACAGCGTGTTCAGCGCAGAGTCATGCATCCTTGTGGTGCATAGTGTTCGGTAGATGATAAATCCATCTATTTTTGAATTTTTACCATGTATTCGCGAAGCGATTCTTGACTTCGTCAAGTCACGGCAAAACTACGAAGAATATTTATAAACTACTGAACACGCTGATTATTTATACTCAATTAAATTGGTACTTAGAACCAAGAAACACGTGATACTTAATTTGCAGGTGAGTGTAATTTCAACAGGGACTTTTACGAGACTTGTAAGAGACTTTAAATCCCGATACTTTTCTTGAAAGATCGGGACGCCTTCGCTTCGCTTGTCGCAGGTGAAGGAACGGATGAGAAAAGATAAGTTATTTATAAACAGGTTAGCATAACATCCGTTATGCTTTATTAATGGATAATATATTTTAAAAATAAGAGATACTTAAGTTAGATAACAAGTTATTTCATTAAGATATTTTATTCTGATTGAATAACCAATTCTTTATCAACAACGTTGTCTTTTATTTTTGAATATATTTATCCATTAATTCTTGAATGCAAAACATTCAACCTGTTTATAAATTACATTTAAAGGTTTAATATTCTCCGTGTCCTCCATGTCTCCGTGGTAATAAATCACATTCAACGGCTTTTGAAGTATCGTTTGCTCTTTTGTTCAAAGTATCTTTTTGTTTTAATACATCAAAACAGCGTGTTCGGCGTGGTCCGCGGTGAAAAATTCTCTGCGAACTCTCCCGATTTCGTGGTATCTCCATCGGGACTGCTCGCTGTTAAACTATATGTTCGCAGTGCGAATTAAAACCTCTGCGGTGAAATATCACATTCAAATGCTATTCAAGTATCACCCGCACTAAACATTGCAACAACATTTACAATGCTATATTCAAAATTTTAAATTTTCAATCTACAATCTTAAATTTTCAATGCGAAGCTCTCTGGTTCATTATATCGTTTTAATCTTAAAATCAACTAAGTAAATTTTCATCCTTCTGCGATTCCGCGGTGAAATATCACATTCTCCTGCTGTCTAAGTATCCTTCCCTCTCTGGTTTATTATATTGTTATCATCTTAAAATCAACTAAGTAATTTTTCATCCTTTTGCGATTCCGCGGTTAAATAAATTCTCTGCGTCCTCAGCGTCCTCTCCCGATTTCGTGGTATCTCCATCGGGACTGCTCGCTGTTAAACTATATGTTCGCAGTGCGAATTAAAACCTCTGCGGTGAAATATTACACTCAATCGCTTCATAAGTATCTTTTGATATTTGGTCCAATATATCTATATTAAATTAAAATCAACTAAGTAAATTTTCATCCTTCTGCGCTTTTGCGGTTAAAAAATCTTCTCTGCGTCCTCAGCGTCCTCCGTGGTGAAAATCACATTCTCTTGCTGTCTAAGTACCAATTGCTCTTTGGTTCAGTATATTTTTCTTATTTTAAAATCAACTAAGTAATTTTTCATCCTTCTGCGATTTTGCGGTTAACAAATCTTCTCTGCGTCCTCTCCCGATTTCGTGGAACCTTCATCGGGACTGCTCGCTGTTAAACTATATGCTCACAGTGCGAATTAAAACCTCGGCGGTGAAAAAACACATCCCTTTGTTTGCTAAGC
>JAQVHJ010000099.1 GCA_028696285.1 bacterium | reverse complement strand
GTCACGGATTTCTCCGATCATTACTATGTTCGGGTCCATACGCAGAAATGACCGCAAGGCCGCAGCAAACGTAAGTCCTATCTCTGCATTGCACTGAACCTGGTTCAACCCGGGAATATCAAATTCGACAGGGTCTTCCGCGGTCATGATATTCGTTCCTTCACTGTTCAGGGTCTTTAAGCCTGTCGATAGAGTCCACGTCTTTCCGGATCCGGTAGGTCCTGTGACAAGGATCAAACCCCAGGGCGATTTAATTGCTTTGGCAAAATGCTTCTCCTGGATCTCTTCAAAACCAAGGTCAGCGATGGATACCTCTTTTGTTCCTTTATCCAAAATACGCATTACAACCTTCTCTCCATGAACACAGGGAATAATTGCAACACGAAGGTCAATCTTTCTCTTGGATACCGATATACGCATCTTACCATCTTGCGGAAGACGCCGCTCGGTAATATCAAGGTTGGACATGATCTTTATTCTCGAGGTGAGTGAGTTCCTTATCTTTAACGGGGGATTCATGACGGTCTGTAAAACACCGTCTATACGGTAACGAATACGGAATTCCTTTTCATACGGCTCTATGTGAATATCACTCGCACCCTTCTGGATAGCTTGTACGATCATCTGGTTAACTAACTTGACTAAAGGCGTTTCTTCCGATTCAAGCTCCATCGCACTCGGATCAAACTTCTCATCCTCCTCTTCCTTAACTATGTCCATCGCTACATCTTCAAGATTCCCGACAACACTCTCAAGGTTCTGGGCATTACCGTAATATTTCGCAATTGCATCTCGTAATGAGGATTCCGTCGTTATAACCGGCTCAATCTCACACTTGGTAATGAATTTGAGGTCCTGGATCATAGCGAAGTTCGACGGGTCAACCATCGCAACTGTCAACGTGGATCCCAGCTTCTCAATAGGTACTACCTGGTACTTAATCGCTGCCTCACCAGGAATATCCTTAAGAACATCCTCATCTATCTCAAAATAATTCAGGTTGATTGTCATTACATTGAACTTCTTACCCAAAAAGTTTATCATCTTATCCTCATCCACAAAACCCATTCGAACAAGAACTGAACCCAAACGCTCTCCCGACTTCGCCTGCTCCTTCAAAGCTATCTCAACCTGATCCGCAGTTACTAAACCCGCCGAAATCAACATTTCACCAATTCTCACTTCTACACCTCTCTTTATTAAATAATAATTAAAAAATATAACATATTTTTATATAAAAGTCAAGAAAATTTAGGGGACAGCCCGTGCGATTTGTGCAATTATTTTTCATAATTATTAAAATGTTGGGTATTTCAAAATAACATTTAATTTTTTTTGAATAGAATAAATGCTTGAAACTTGGATTACTAAATATTTTAAATAATTATCAATCGGAATTTCTTCGCATATATTCATAAAATATTGATTTTAATATTTTAATATACTAAAATATTTTTGATTAAATTTTATAAAAAAATGTATTATAAATCGCAAGGGTGTCCCCCGAAATATTAAAATATTTTAAATTAAATTTATTTTAAAAAATTATTAACCTTATAACTTGCGTAATTTTGGATATATTTTTAAAGCGTAAAAATCAAAAAAAAATATAAAATGGAAAAAGATGTCTGAATAATCGCAAAAATCGCACGGGCTGTCCCCTAATTAATCTTACTCTTCAAATACCTTGTCATCATGTCAATGGCTTTTTCGTTGTAGCCGCCTTCGGGTATAATGATGTCGGCATATTTTTTGGAGTGTTCGACGAATTCAATGTGCATGGGACGAACGGTTTCGATGTATTGATTAATTACGGAATCGAGTGATCTTTCGCGTTCAACCATGTCACGGCGTATTCTTCTGATGAGCCTAATATCGGAAGGTGTATCGACAAATATCTTGAAGTCCATCATTTTTCTTAAGTCTGGGTCCACAAAGATCAATATACCTTCAAGGATAATTACAGGGGCGGGATCGATCCGTTTCGTATCTTCAATGCGCATGTGCTGTTTAAAATCGTAGATTGGTGATTGAATGGCTTTTCCCAGCTTCAGCTCCTTTAAATGCTCTACGAGGAGTTTGTTATCAAATGAATCGGGATGGTCATAGTTGATCTTCTCCCTTTCCTGAAACTCGAGATGATTCATGTTCTTATAATAGAAATCCTGTGGTATCATGACCATCTCTTCATGAAGCGCTTCCCCGATCCTGTTAGCAATGGTTGTCTTTCCTGAACCTGTTCCTCCTGCAACGCCGATTATTATCCTGTCCTTCATTTCATCTCCTTAAATTGGTGTGGGTGTTTCGAGTAATGTGTACCACTTAAGCACATCATCAATAAAGAATAATCTTACAAAATACCCGCCTATCTTAAACTGTAATATGAAATTTTTTTCAACTGTTACATACGTCAGATCCTTCAGATTACTCTCGGAATTTAGGCCTTCTCCGGAGATACTGATTTTTTCATTGGTTATGACAACATTGGTATTGAATATCTCCTTCCATTCTGTTTCGTTTTCTTTCTGTATGAGGAACTTCTCAAATTTAACAGGGATCTCTTTTAACTGTCTTTTCCTTTTTATTAAACGTTCCTTCATGAACTCATAAATCTTAGGTATCGTAAATTTCTCTTCCTTCTTATCTTTTCCTCTGATTAAAACCTTGAAATCTTTTGTGAGTTTAATCTCTGTTCCGCAATTCCTGCAGATCATTATGTCCCGGGCTTTTAATGTAAATGACTCTTCCTTCTGGCATTCGGGGCATTCCCAAATTACGCGGTGGAGGCCTTTTATTGAATTCTTTTCCTGAAATGTTTCAACCTCCCATAAATCCTCAAGTTCCATCCGCTTATATAATTCCTGTATATTCTCTTCTGTCGTTTTTGTTTTATCTAATATAACAGGCTCGCAATATTCAATTGTTATCTTTGTGTTTATCCAATTATCTGACCATCTCGGCCAACCTTGATATCCTCCGTGGATTTTTATCGGGATTACGGGAATTTGCGCGCGAACCATTAATTTGACTGCAGGTTCAAGAAGATCTAAATGATTTCCGAGCCAATTTCTGGCGCCTTCAGGGAAATATCCTATTGCGCTCCCCTGCTTGACCAGGTCCATGAATGTCTTTATTGATTTTAAATCGGCAGAATATCTTTTCCTTGGAAAACAACCGAGCTGTTCAATGAGCCATCTCAATCTGAATCCCTGGAAATAAAATGAACTGGTAACCCACTGGATATAATGCTTGGCTCCCCCGGCCATTAAGAACGGGTCAAAGTAATTGGTGTGGAATGCGACAAAGACTTTAGGACCTTTTTCGGGTATGTTTTCTCTTCCTTTAAATTCAATCTTGTAAATTCTCTGAAATAGAAATATTTTTAATATGAAATACACGAACCAGTACACAATTCCCGGAGCCCTGTTAAATTCGTAAGTTCTCTTTTGTGGAATTATGAAAGGAACAGCATCAACATACTTTTTATATTCATCACCAAATCTTTTCTTAAGAAAAAATTCTTCGCTTATTTTTGCATATAACAGCATTACAATTATGAATCCCGGCATTACAAATGCAAAGAATGAAACGGACTGGAAAAATATGGAGATACCCAATAAATAATAAATGAATGCAAGATACATCGGGTGCCGTACTCTTTCAAACAGTCCAACCTTCACTAATCTTTCCGGAGCAGATCTTGAAACCGGTAAACCGTCTCCAAAAAATTTCAGGAGATATGTAGTTCTGTATGCATAGTCAAAAGATAATATTAACAACAGCACTCCAACCGGATAAAAATACCAAACCCTTTCAAGATAAATTCCTGTTTCAGCATCAAGAAAAACAGAGAGATAAATCAGGAACGCAGGAATTATTATCCAGTAGAATAACCAGTTAAAAAATAAAATTTGTTTTTCTTTTGTATTGAAAAAGCCCGGCATCTAAATCCCCTTTAGTTCATTTAATATATTTCCTGAATTAAAACTGCTTCGGACAAATGGTCCTGAAAATACTTTTTTAAAACCGATTTTTTCACCTATTCTCTGCAGTTTCTCAAATTCATCATCGAGATAATATTTCTTCACTTCCAAATGCTTCAATGACGGCCTGAGATACTGACCTATGGTTAAAATCTCGACCCCGGCGTTAAAAAGATCTTGCATCAGTTCATGAATCTCTTCCTCACTCTCGCCAAGTCCGGTCATGAAACCTGATTTAATGAAGAAGATCCTTCCTTTAAATTGTGACGCAAGCTTCAGCACATTCAAACTTCTCTTATAGACCGCTTGAGGCCGCGCAACCGGATAGAGACGTTCAATTGTCTCAATGTTATGATTGAATACCGCAACCGGAATTTCCAGAACGCTTTCCAGTAATTCTATATCCCCGCCAAAATCCGGGGTTAAAATCTCAATAGTAACTTCAGTGTTCAATCTTTTTATTTCATTTACTGTTTTAATGAATTGTCCTGCACCCTGGTCCTCCAGGTCATCCCTCGTCACGGATGTAATTACAACATGCTTCAGACCCAGGTCCCGAACCATAATAGAAATATTTCCCGGTTCGTCCGGGTTAACTTTCTCTGTAGTCCCCGAATCCACATTGCAAAACCGGCAGTTCCTTGAACAAACCGTTCCGAGGATCATGAATGTGGCAGTCCCTTTTACGAAACATTCCCCGAGATTCGGGCACCGCGCAGACTGGCATACGGTATTTAAATTAATTTTTTTTAATTTATTCTGAAGATCGACAACAACTTCGGTTTGTTTGTTCTTTATTCTGTTCCTTAGATATTCCGGAAGGCGAAGCTGGTCTTTTGTTTGTTTCATTATCCTATTTCTTTTTGATTGTATGTATTGCCAGGCCGAGAAAATCTTCAAAGGCCTCTTTCACCGCTTCACTTAACGTTGGATGGGCAAATACTGTTTTAACTATATCTTCTGTTCTGATATTATTTGATATGAACGGAACCGCGGAATGGATCAGTTCTCCTGCATTCTTTCCGAATATAAAAACGCCCTTAACTTCGTCATCTGTCCCGATTACCTTTACCATTCCGTTCGGGCTCTCTTCCGCAAGAGCACGGCCAAGCGCACGGAATGTGAAGTTCCCGGTCTTGACATTCCCGAACTTTTCTTTTACCTGTTCTTCTGTGAAGCCGACACCTGCAAGTTCCGGGTCAGTATATACCACAAACGGCACAGTCTCGGGTTTGAATTGAAGGTCAGTTTTATGTACCAGATTCTGAATTACGATCTGGCCCTGGGCAACTGCAGAATGGGCAAGCATCTGAACCCCGTTAATATCGCCAACTGCAAAGATCCCGGGTATGTTCGTCTCCATCTTCATGTTAACCTTGATACCGCCTTTGGCATTGCGTTCAATTTCATTTGAAATTCCTTCTGAATTAACCTTACGCCCGATGGAAACGAGGACAGCATCAAACTCGTCTGTCTTCCCGGCATAGTCAAGTAAAATCCTATTCCCGGCTTTCTTTACATTTTCAATCTTGACTCCTGTATTAAATATAATTCCCTTCGCTTTTAAAAGGACAGCGAATCTCTTTACAATTCCCGAATCGAGCCCGGGCAGGATTTGAGGCATCATTTCAAATACCGTTACTTTCGAACCTAATGCAGAATATATCTCAGAAAATTCACAGCCTATCGCGCCTGCACCGATAATTGCAAGTTTTTCAGGTATTCTTTTCAATTCCAGGGCGTCATTCGAGGATAAGATATTCTCCCCGTCAAAATTAAATGGAGGTATCTCCAATGGTTCTGAACCGGTAGCAATTACAATTGAGTCACCTTTCAGAATCTCACCTGAGCTTAATTTAACAGTTTTATCAGAATTAATCTCCGCTGTATCCGTAATCTCAGAAACTCCCGCTGACTGGAGAAGCTTCCCCACACCGTCAACGAGTGTTTCGACGATCTTTCTCTTTCTCTCGCGCAGTTGAACAAGATCTATTCGAAAAGACGGCTTGGCTTTTTCGTTTAATGGATAAATCGCAAATTTCTCAAGGTCATTCAGTTCATTGAACTTGTGTACCGATCCAAGAAATACCTTCGTAGGAATGCAGCCGCGGTTAAGGCAGGTTCCGCCCAATTTATTCTTCTCAATGAGAACCGTTCTCAAGCCATGTTTAGCTGCATATATAGCGGTGCCGTAACCGCCCATTCCACCGCCGATTACAATTAGATCAAACTTCTCCATTTTCCAATTTTTCCTTTTTAAAATATTGCGAGGTTCTGTAATATTCATAGATATGCGCAAAAATAATCTGAAGAATCCCTGTTAACGGGATTGCAACTATCACTCCGAAAAATCCTAAAACCTTACCAAAAAACAGAAGGGAAAGTATCAGGATGACAGGATGGAGCTTCATTGATTTCCCCATTATATTCGGGGTAAGCAGGAGGTCTGTAACTACATTATACAGGAGCATGTCCAACCCCACAATTACAAGAATAGTTTTCAGGAACCCGAATTGAGAAAGGCCGACAAAGAACGCAGGAATCATCCAGAATGCCGCGCCGATATAAGGGATAATAAAGAATAAAGCAGCAATGATTCCGAACAAAAGCGCATAATTAAAACCGAAAATCGAAAGGCCTATCCATACACAGACTCCGACAGCAATTGATTCTATGACCATCCCCCTGATGTAGTTGCCTATCGATTGATTAATTTCACGGACAATGGAAATGGATTTATCTCTGAAACGTAGCGGGATAGATTCCTTGATCCAATCCTTGAATTTATCAATATCACGAAGAAGATAGAACAGAAGAACAGGAATGATTATGTATGCAAATAAACCTATGATAAAACGCGTGAGCGAGTTCAGTATAGAAAATATAGTCATAAATAATGTGCGGAGATAAGGAAGAAGCTTTGATAGTTGCTCCTTAGAAATTCCTTGTGGTTCAGTCTTACCCGGTTCAGTCTCAACCCCTTCAACCGGCGATTTCTTCAAGGTGAAATCATCAAGGTACTTCTCTAAGTACGGGGTGTATTTATCTATGATCGGTTCCGATTTCGTTTTTACCGTCTCAATATACTGAGGAAGATTCTTTTGAAAATTTTCCCAGTCAGAATTCAAACGCGGAATGATCGCAAGGAAAAATAAAATTATTATAATACTTATCGTTGTAAGTAAAATCAAAATCGCAATCCAACGCTTGAACTTCCTCCGCTCAAACCAGTCAACAACAGGATCTAAAATATATGCAAGCGTAAGAGCTATTAAAAACGCAATGAATATATCAGAGAATTGAATGAAAATAAAAATAAGTAAAATGATCAGAAGACCAAGAATAAACTGGAACTTCTTCTCCTTCATCTTCTGTGTCCTGACCGGAATCAGGTTCACCACCCATAAAATAATGAGGAAAACAACCCAGGGCGTCAGTATGCTACGTATCTCATAAAAAAAGAATAACACCAAAACTGTTAATAATATGAAGAAAACCTGTTTAAAAAATTTTTCAGAATTCATAAAAACTCACCATTTTTTAACATTTTACATTAAAAATACCCCAATGTCAAGAAAAAACAGGGACGGTTCTTTCATTTTTAACATTTTTGACCACAGAGAACGCGGAGAATATATATTTGACCACAGAATCGCAAAAGGGAGAAAATATATTTTTACCGCAGATTCCGCAGAGGCGCAGAGAGGATTTATTTAACCGCAGAAACACGGAAAATTGAAAAGAACATTTGAATGCGAATTGAAACCGCGGACCACGCAGAAAGAAAATGTCTTTTTCTCTATCTTTTTA
>JAQVHJ010000098.1:7123-7798 GCA_028696285.1 bacterium | reverse complement strand
GCAACTTCGGTCTCTGTCTTGCCGGCCTTAGCAGGGAGAACAACAGAAACAATAACAGTCTGAAGGCTGTCTAATATTCGGATCTCCTCTGATATCGGGAGATCGGAAACATGAATAGCATCCCCGTGATTCAATGCAGAAATATCAACTGATATCTCTGAAGGGATATTTTTGGGAAGACATTCAATTCCGATATCTCTGAGGAAATGTTCAACAATCCCTCCGACCTTTACTCCCGGCGCAACTCCCTTTAAGTGAACGGGGATTTGAACCTTGATCGGTTTACCCATCTGAACGTGCTGGAAATCAATATGCAGAACCTTTCCTGTCAGTACATCCTTACGGATTTCCTTGATAATAGACGGGATAGTTTCACCTTCGAGAGAAAGTTCAATAATGATATTCTCATATTCCTTCGCAAAAAGCCGGATTACATCCTTCTGCTGAATAGTGAAATTCCGATTCTTTTCTCCTGTTCCATAGAGGTTTGCAGGAATCAACCCGCGCACTCTGAGTTTTCTTACCGCAGATTTTCCTGTTTCTTCTCTTTTCTCTGCGACAATTGAATAGGTTTCCATTTAATATTACCTCCTGGTTTTTCTTTATATCAAACGAATAATGAACTTACCGAGTCATTATTATGAATTCTTTTAATAACTTCCCCAAGCAGGGAAT